>CAYJDY010000019.1:0-16637 GCA_964369045.1 uncultured Candidatus Saccharibacteria bacterium | reverse complement strand
TCCGCCAGAATTATAATGCCACCCGCCAGGGTGGTTTTATGATTCTGCCTGGAAAATGGTCTTGAAATCGAGATGGCCATCGAGGGTGAGAAATGCCTGTGGCATTTCGCAAGGAAATCTACTCCTCAAAACTTGTTTTGAAGGATGTAGTTTCGGGGTCGCAGAGTGCGACCGAATCCCTCTCTCTCCGCCAGAATTATAATGCCACCCGCCAGGGTGGTTTTATGATTCTGAACTCTGACTTATTTTTGTACCGACACCTTCGCCACTGGCGACACGCAAAAGATTGTCGGGCTTCATCGCATCAAAAACAATAACTGGCATGTTATGTTCCATGGCCAGGCCTAGTGCTGCTTTATCCATGATCGTAATCTCTTTGTTTTCGACTGCGGACTGAAAACTAATATGGTCTAGTCGCTTAGCATCGTCGTGCTTAGACGGGTCTTTCGTGTAAACGCCGTCGACTTTTGTGGCCTTAAGTACCACATTACAATCAAGTTCCAAAGACAAGCTTACGGCAGCTGTGTCGGTAGTAAGATACGGTCGACCGATACCGCCCGCCACGACAACAACTCGGTTTTTCTGCAGATGTTTATTTGCCAGTCTAAATACGAACGGTTCTGCAACTTGCTCGGCAAATATACTGCTCAGACAACGCGTTTCTATTTGGTTCGCTTCAAAAATGTCGGTCAAGGCAAGGGCATTGATCATGGTTGCAAGCATCCCCATATGGTCACCGGTTACTCGCTGTATTCCGTGTCCAGCAATCTGGGCACCACGCACAAAGTTACCGCCACCGACCATAATAACGACTTGGCAGCCACTATCTACAACTTTTTTTACTTCCGTGGCCAACCACGCAGCGAGCGCTGGGTCTATGCCACTTTCGTACTTACCAGATAGTTGTTCACCCGAGAGTTTTAAAAGTATTCTGCTGTAGCTCTTACTCATTCAAGTAATGATTCTAGCAGACATCACTCTTCTTGACGAAATTAATACGACAGACTACTACGAGCCGAATCTGTTGGGGTATACTGGGACTATGAAATTATATTCTTGGAACGTCAACGGCATACGAGCAGTACTAAACAAAGGAGCATTTCAGAAATTTCTGAAAGAACACAGTCCCGATATCTTATGTTTGCAAGAAACGAAAGCAAGTCGTGACCAATTCGAAATTGATGTAGCTGGTTATCACGAATACTGTAACTCTGCGGTTAAAAAGGGATACTCTGGAACTGCGCTATTCAGTAAGGTAAAGCCGTTGACTGTCAGTAATGGTTTCCCGGAAGAGATAATCAAAAAATATCAAGTTCCTGGCGACACGTATGGGAACCCGAACGACGAAGGGCGAATAATTGCTGCTGAGTTTGAGAAATTCTGGGTACTTACTGTATACACACCAAACAGCAAAGGGGACTTATCCCGGCTCGATCTCAGACACAAGCATTGGGACAAAGCGTTTCTGGCTTACGCAAAGCAACTAGAAGAATCAAAGCCTGTCTTGTTCTGTGGTGATCTGAATGTTGCTTACAGCGAAGATGATCTGGCAAATCCGAAACCAAATGTAGGTAAGCATGGCTTCACCAATGAAGAACGTGAAGGATTTCAGAACTTCCTTGATGCTGGCTTTGTAGACACCTTTCGTATTTTTACTCAGGGCAATGGGCACTATAGCTGGTGGACGCATTGGGCAAATGCTCGTGCGCGTAACGTTGGCTGGCGCATAGACTATTGGCTCGCATCGAAAAGTCTACAGAGCAGTATCCGCTCAGCAACAATACATGCCGATGTTATGGGTAGTGATCACTGCCCAGTCAGTATTGAGCTGGAGCTGGAATGAACACCGCGCTCGTTCAGCTTCACAGCACCGATAAACTAAAGCTCCCCGGGCTCTACTACACGCCCGTAAGCCCCACAAACAGAGTTGCAATTTGGCTACACGGGATGGGTGACAGTGGGATATTCTATAACCCCGAACGAATGAACGCACTTGGCAAAGCACTATGCAAGCAGGGGATCGCATTCCTCGCGTTCAATAATCGTGGTGCGCATAATAAAAAGAAGCTTCACCTCAATGATGATACGATTCCTGAAGAAGATCGAATCTATTCTGGTGGCACCCACTACGAAAAAATCGCAGACTGTATCTATGATATTGATGGTGCCGTCGTTTTTCTTCGTAAGCTTGGTTATACAGATTTCTCCCTCATTGGCCATAGTACCGGGGCAAATAAAATCTGCTCTTACGTTCAAAATAAGACTGACAATCCATTTTCTCGCTACGTTCTTGCAGGGCCAGGCGATGATAGCGGCCTATTCTTTAATGAACTCGGGGAGAAACGCTTTTTTAAAGCGCTCAGCTACGCCCAAAAAGCTGTGGCAGCCAACCGTCCATTAGCTTTACTGCCTCGCTACACCGGCATGCATCCATTTAGTGCGCAAGCAGCAGTGGATATATTGAATCCAGATGGAGACTATAACACTTTTCCATTCTTCGAATCCACGACAAAGCGACTTGGCACCAAACCTCTCTTCAAGGAACTCCGCAAAATTGATGGCCCAGTATTGACTATCATTGGTGAGAACGACGCGTATATGTATACGGCAGGCGGGGTAGACGGCGCATTTAAGCTAATCAGGCAACACCTCCCACAAAAACTGCAGAACAAATCATCCTTCATCATGGTGCCAGGTGCTGACCACAGTTTTACTGATCACGAGACTGAGTTTGCCGAACATGTGGCGCAGTGGCTCGTGGATGCTAGGTCGTGATGAAAACTCTCGACTTGACCCTTTTATATTTACGGGACGGCAGACGTGTACTTCTGGCCATGAAAAAGCGTGGCTTCGGCATGGGTAAATGGAATGGTGTGGGTGGTAAGGTTGAACCAACGGAAACCGTTCATAATGCATTGGTTCGTGAATGTCAGGAAGAAATCGGAGTAACACCTCGTGACATCCAAAAAGTAGGCTATCTTATTTTCAATGAGCAGCACGAAGGGGAACGAAAGCTCATGAACCTACACATATTTACGGCAGTAAGTTGGCAAGGAACAATCACTGAATCCGAAGAAATGAACCCACAGTGGTTTAGAGTCGATAGTCTGCCATGGCAAGACATGTGGCCGGCAGATCAGCAATGGCTACCTATGGTGCTTGATGATAAGAAAGTTCGCGGTACCTTTACTCTTAACGACGACAACTCCGTAAAGCACACCGACGTACGTGCAGTGGAGACGCTATGACACAGCCGTTTGCAGCATTTGATATAGATGGCACACTCATTCGCTGGCAGCTCTATCATGCAGTTGTCGACAAACTCGCCAGCGCACATTTACTTGGGGATGATGCAATGGAGAACCTACGATCTGCACGCAGTAAGTGGAAAAACAGGGAATATGAATCAGCATTTCGCGATTATGAGGAAGAGCTTGTTCGTTGCTATGAAGCAGCCTTACCTAACATCAGTCATGCTGATTTTGATTCGATGGTACAAAAGGTAGTTGAGGAGTATAAAGATCAGGTATACACCTACACCCGTGACCTTTTGAAGTCGTTAAAAAAACAAGGTTACTTACTACTTGCTGTATCTGGATCTCACAAAGAGCTTGTCAAAGCAATCGCCGAATACTACGGTTTTGATGACTATGTTGGCTCACATTACGAGCGCACTGATACAAATTTTTCCGGAAAAAAGTTTATTGCCAGTCACGACAAGCAGCAGGTACTAGAGTCGCTTATTACAAAACACGGGCTTAGCATGAAGGGAAGTATTGCAGTTGGTGATAGTCTTAGCGATGCCGCAATGTTAGAAATGGTACAACAGCCAATTGCATTTAATCCAGATCGCCGATTATACGAGCGAGCAAAGACCGAGGGCTGGAACATTGTGATTGAGCGGAAAAACGTAATATACAAATTGGAGCAGCATGACAAATCGTACCTATTGGTCTAGACAAGGAGCAGAGCCTCTTTATCCAGACATCATTTGGAGCAAGCCTGAAAATAAGCAACACGCTGGTAAACTGCTCATTATTGGAGGTCATGCCCATGGATTCTCGGCACCTGCTGGAGCCTACGAATACGCAACTCGTGCTGGCGCCGGTAGCGTGCGGGTGCTTATTCCTGACCATATACGAAAACAGCTGTCTGCCATGCAGGGTCCTTCACTGGAAATTACATACGCTCCAAGCACCCCAAGCGGCAGTTTTGCCAGCAAATCATTGGCCGACATGCTTGACAATACACACTGGGCTGATGCCATTTTACTGGCCGGTGATCTAGGCAGAAACAGTGAAACGGCAATCGTGCTCGAAAAACTTGTCACTAAAACAAACCTGGCAATCACCATAACAAAGGATGCGGTAGATTATTTTACCGCTCAACCACAAAGTGTCCTCGACCGACCAAACACTTGCGTAGTCCTAAGCATTGCTCAATTACAAAAACTCGTTAAAAACGCTAAGCTCCCAGCAGCCGTGACGTATGGCATGGACCTCATGCACCTGGTTGATCTTTTGCACGATTTTACGCAGCTACACTCACTCTACGTCGTCGTGAAGCACCATGATAGCATCGTCGTGGCTGTAAATGGTCAGGTAAGCACTACAAAAACACAGTCTGATATAGAAGACCATTGGAGGGTTCCAGTCGCCTCACGAATAGCAGTATGGTGGCTACAGAATCAAAACAAACCCTTTCAGGCAATTACAAGTGCCGTGATCGAGTAGATTAGGGCTACTTCGTCGAAACTGATTTATCGATCGTCTTAAGTGACCATACTATTAGGTACGCAAAGCTAGCAATAAACGACAGTGTACTAGCTATCTCGAATAGTAGTCCGCCGATATTTGTCTTAACAGCGATAACCGCGAAGACGACACCCGCGACAAGACAAGCCCCAGCGATTTTTAGACTTGTCGTCTTTGCAGGGTGAAACACAACTGGTGGCGGAGTAGGCTTACTTTCGTCAGAATGAAGCGATTTGTAATAAGCGCTGGCGTCTGCATTTTTTTGATTTTTTTGGTCAGATGGATTCATACTAAATACAATATACCATGCACCGTCAATGTGTTTAAGGTTAGGCTTTTTGATTTATATAAGAGTTGGAGCAGAAGCGGCAGGAAGCACAAAAAAACGCGCATAAATCTGCGCGTTGTATTTGGATATATTCAGTCTTGGTGCCGCAGGACGGACTTGAACCGTCACGAGATTGCTCTCACAGGATTTTGAGTCCGGCGTGTCTACCAATTCCACCACTGCGGCTCATTGTGGCTACAATTATTTTTTGCTCGCGCAAATAATTAAAAGTACAGGGGTAATTGTATCATATACTCGTGCAGTTCTCGATATTCTTCTGTTACATAAGCTGTCTCGAAACAAATTTTACAATTCGATAGAATTACCATCAATAACGTATACTTGATGGTAGTAAAACCATGACCGATTCAGATAAACAAACCAGTGATAATACGACTTCAGACGACACCAATGCTGCGGCTGACTTAATTCGACGCAAGATTAACTCTATCCATAACAATGAGCCCGACGCAGTAGAAGAAGTTGCCGAAGTTTTTGCCGATCCCCATGCACCGTTATCAAAGCATCAGGCATACATGAGAGAGATAAGTTCCTCGGGCAGGTCACTCGCAGATATTCAGACAGCCTGGCACACCTATTACGCTGGCCTACCGGACAAAGAAAAGCACGAGGTTTGGGAAGAATTTTATGCCGAGCATAACAAACAAAAAAAATCAGAGACAAGCAATACCCCCGAAAGTCCTGCTAGTCATTCCATGTCACAAGTAGATGACGATGATAAAACTGCGCGAGTACATGCCGTACAACCACCACCGGCCAAGAAATCACACCCCAAAAGACCTGGCGCTCGTACCGTTTCAGAAGTAAAACACCAGCTACTTTCGAAAGCTGATTCTAAAGCAAGAGTGCGCCTCAAGGCCAAACAGCATTTTCAGTCTTTGCTTTTCGGTGTGGGAATGGGTATGGTCGTGGTTTTGATACTACTATTCGGGTTCTTTAACGACCGTTTTATCGCACCATTCATAACACCAAGTAAACAGGTCAGTAGTACACCTATTATTATAGATAGCACGACAACAGCTGTTGATCCGACTCCTAAAGTAATAATCCCTAAGATCAATGTTGAGATCCCGGTCGTATACGATGAGCCATCAATTCAAGAAGGGCCGATCCAAAAAGCGCTGGAGCGTGGGGTCGTCCACTATGCGAGCACTCCAAGCCCTGGCGAAAAAGGAAACGCAGTGATTTTTGGCCACTCCAGTAACAACATACTCAACAAAGGCCAATACAAATTTGCCTTTGTGCTCTTGAGCAAACTAGAGGCAGGGGATATATTCTATCTAACAAAAGATGGCGTTCGATACGGCTACAAAGTGTACGAGAAAAAAATTGTTAAACCGACAGAAGTTGGCGTACTCAACAGTACCGACAAGATCGCGACTGCAACACTCGTGACGTGCGACCCACCAGGCACCTCGCTGAATAGACTCGTTATTGTTGGTGAGCAGATTAGTCCAGACCCAAACAACAACAAAGCAAGTAGTGTCAGCGCCAGCAGCCAGCAGCCGACAATAATACCGAGTAACGCCCCAAGCCTGTGGCAAAGGATAACTGATATATTCAACTAGGTTGGTAAGTTGCTAAAGCGCTAAGTTCAACTTCATATCTGTACGGGTCAAGGCCGTCTTAGACGGATCACCGACAGAGGTGCCTAGAGTGAATAGGCGAGTGTAGTCGCGGTCAAAGAATGGCAAAGTGCCGGGAACAATAGGTACTAAGGTCTGTTTGTTAATGCCATCATAGTCAAAGACTACGACCTTACTATCATGATTAACAAGTAGACGATGTCCATCCATCCACGTGGCCTTAGATTCGGCTGGGAGATTAAGGTCGGATGTGTAGTAGTAGCGACGGTTAGTCTCGGCATCGTAAACAGCAAACTTACTACCGCTCTGCGTCATAATAAACCGGGTATTTGCAGAGAATGCAACCTGTGTTGGGCTCGTTATTACGAGTGTAGTAAAGAGTGACGGCAAGGCTTTTGAATCGGCAGGTTGCTGTGATGCTGGATCACGATAGATATAGACTCGGCCATTATTAACAGACGCAACTGTTACATACCAGTGTCCATCAAAACGAGCCATATCAAGCAAATATGCCTCATCTTTTAGACCACGGCGCAACGTGTATGTTTTGTCGTTATCACGAAGCCGCACAATTGTTTTCTCTACACCCTCAGGGTCGACAGAAACATACAGCATTTTATCGTCACCGTGTGATTTATAACTTATCACGCCCTTTAGATATGGCTTGATCTCTTTTGATTTAGTGTCCGCGGTCTGGAGAATTTGCGTCTTTGTGTCATAAAGATAGAGCTTATCAAACTTCTTATCGCGCAGTGTCACGGCTGTTGGCGTAATACTTAGCAACTTATTTACATTTACCGAGCTTGCTGGTACTTCTCGATCAAGCATAATGAATTCATAAGACTCACCATAGCTATGCTTCAACAACACATGACGGTTGTCCGAAGACCACTCAACAAGTGTTAATGTTTGCGGTACACCAGCAGGTGTCGTCAATAACGTTGCTGGAATAGAGAAGGGTACTAACGGATCTTTTGGATTATTGGCATCGAATAGTTCGAAATTAGTAAACGAGTTAGGTTGTGCAGTGATTATCCAGCGACGGTCGAGGCTCTGTGTTGAGAAGGCAGGAGTAGCGCTGTAAACCTGTTGATCTTTGGTGTTCATTTTTACAGGGAAAAGGACGGGATATACGAGTCGCTCAATACTGCTTCCTTCTAGATTAAACGAGCGCTTCCAGGTTCTATAGCCATCTCTTTTGAGCTCGAGATTATATTCGCCGGCCGGTACGGTAAGTTTTTTATCGGTATTACCGCTGTCTTTACCATTGAGATATATCTTGGCTGACTCTGGCGCAGAAGCTGTAAAAATCAGTCCGTTCTGGATAACTTGGCCAGTACGTCTATCGACATCAAACCCATAAGAAAGCAGGACGAGAATAAGTGAGCCTAGTAGTATTGCGACGCCAATCAAAAAATATCCTAAGAATAGGCGTTTTTGGTGTGCTCGTTTTTTTGCGGGGTCTAGGAAATCCATATTTTTTGTTAGCTTCAAGCGGTATTCAATATTATAGCACCATGAGGTGATTAGTTATACCAATGTATAACTCCTTTTTCAAGAAGATAGCTTCTTGTCATCAGACGTCAGGCAGGGTACTATTGATTCATAAGCGTGTTCACGAAAGTTAGACAAAAAGGAAAACCAGTGGGTTCACAAAAAAACACAATAACAATAAATGGGAGGGTCTACGATACGACTACTGGTAAGGCGGTGTCTGTGACTCCAAAAACTCATATTATTACTCCCACGAAAACTCACGTTCCTGTAAAGGCGCGGGCCACAAGTGAAAAATTGAAGCCTAAGCAAATTCATGTGTCTAATGTCGACCAGACGAAGACCGAACCTACTAAAATCACTGTTCATGTACACCGTGAAACCCCGAGAGTAGCTACAAAACTACATCAGAAAACCGAGCGCACCAAAACACTGATGCGTAGCTCTGTCAGAAAACCGAGCGCACCAAAAGCAGCTAGTACAGTTACGATCTCAGGTCTTGCATCGCAACCTTCGCACAAGATCGTTCACAGCAAAGTACCGGCCAGGACAACCCGAGCATCGTCGGTAGAACAAAGTGCCAAGATCTCAAAATTTGCCCAGCAAAATAATGCCACTGTCACCCAGAAAGTAGAGACCATTCCTGTAAAGGCGGCTCCTCGCAGGCAGGATGCAGACGAAACTTCGGCCTATGTGAGCAAGCAGGCGCCACCGATATCTGCTCAGCGCCACACCAAGAGCACCGATATGTTTGAGTCGGCACTCCAAAATGCCACCAGTCATCGCCCAAGTGCGATAGGTAGTAAAAAGTCACACCACAAACGAAAACGAGCAGGGCTTGCCCAAGTCGGTGCTGTATTAGCACTTGTTATCATGCTTGGAGGCTTCTTTACCTATAACAATATTCCCCGCATAACGCTTCGAACAGCAGCAAAGCGTACGGGTTTTACTGCCAGTGTTCCTAGCTACAAACCCGTGGGGTTCAGCCTGAGCCGGTCTATCCAGTACCAACCAGGACGAGTAGTACTGAGCTATTCATCAAGTACCGACAATCGTGGTTTTAGCATCACACAAGAAAAGACGACACTTCAGAATGATAATTTGCCGAGTGCGTTCTTGAGTAGCCGCGATACCTATCAGACAAAAACCGACGGTGGAAAGTCTATCTATATATATGACGGGTCTAACGCTACGTGGGTAGACAATGGAATCTGGTACAACGTCCAGGGCAACGCAGGATTATCTGCAGACCAGTTACGTAACGTTGCCTCAAGCTTATAGTTTTGCGCGAATCACTTCCTACAGTACAATAACAGGGATGAAAACAAGAACACGCTTTGCCCCAAGTCCAACGGGTTACTTACATGTTGGTGGTATACGTACCGCACTATTCGCCTGGCTTATTGCTCGGCAACAGGATGGCGTGTTTTTATTACGACTCGAAGATACCGATAAAGCCCGCGAGGTTGAGGGCTCTGGCCAACATATCATGGACTCTCTGCGGTGGTTGGGACTGGATTGGGACGAGGGAATCGACAAAGGAGGGGACGACGGACCCTATATTCAGAGTGAGCGACTCGCCTTATATAAAGAATGGGCGCAGAAACTTGTCGACAATGGCCGTGCTTATGCCGACCCGTTTACACCAGAAGAAGTACAGACATTTCGGGAAACAGCCCAAAAGAATAAGCAACCATTCTTGTATCGTAACCACCGTCCTGAGCAAACTAAACCGTGGGATGGTACACGACCACTTCGCTTCAGATCCGAACCAAAGAGCTATACCTGGCACGATGAAGTGATGGGGGATTTGTCTACAGGTCCAGAGGTTATTGATGATTTTATACTGATCAAGTCTGATGGCTACCCGACATATAACTTTGCGCATATCATTGATGACATGCTCATGAAAATTAGTCACGTTATTCGAGGCCAAGAATTCTTAGCAAGCACCCCAAATTACCTCAATCTGTACGAGGCACTCGACATTGAGCGTCCATTACTGGCCACCATGCCACACGTCCTTGGCCCCGATGGAAACAAAAAACTTAGTAAACGAGATGGCGCTAAGGATGTGCTGGATTATGCCAGGGAAGGCTACTTGCCAGAAGCACTCATAAACTTCATGGCCAGCCTTGGCTGGAATGATGGTACTGAACAAGAAGTGTACAGCGTAAGTGAACTGATAAAGAAGTTTGACCTGTCAAAAGTACAAAAGAGCGGAGCACGTTTTGACGAACGTCGATTACTGTGGCTAGACGGCGCCCATATACGTGGCCTTAGTTTGGACGCACTCTACGATATGGCCACCGACTACTGGCCAGCATCTGCTTCTTCGGCAGACAAAGAGCAGCGACTTCAAGTCCTAGGGCTCATCCAAGAGCGACTTAAGTTCCTGTCTGAGATCCCAGAACTTACCGGATTTTTCTTTACAGAACCAACCGACTCAGCAATTACAGAGCTACTTCATGATCCGAAGAATAAGCAGCTCAAAAAACTCGATGATGCCGAAAAGTACGCGTTACTATCGGCAACGCAGTCAGCACTTAAGGATTCTGACTTCAGCGTAAAAAATCTGGAGGAGATCCTGAACGGCCTACTTGTCACACTCGATACAAAGCCAGGTATTCTCTTTAACATTATTCGCATCTCGATATCTGGAAGCCCAGCTTCTCCGGCACTGTTCGATACGCTATCCGTAATAGGTAAACAACGTTCCCTCGACAGGATTGAACGAACACTGCAATTACTGAAGTAACAACCCTGTATACCGATTACTAAAAGCATGAGCATTTTGATACAATAATGCAATGAACAATGATTTCTTAAAACCAAAAACTATAAAACCAACACCAGAACCACCAACTCAACCCGTTTATACCCCTGTTACCGATAGTGCCAGCTCAACTGAGAGTCAGCAAGTCCCAACACCATCAAAAAAGAAACGAAGAAGTTTCAAACAATGGTTTTCAGGTCTTAGTAAAAAACAGCGTGTACTGTTTTTTGTTATCTTATTCCTTATTATTGGTGGTTTAAGTGCTGGTGCAGTTTTTGCATTCAGTAACAAAAAGGCAGCGGCACCCGCGCCAGTCGTAGTCGTCGAGAAAAAAGAAGAACCACCAAAGCCGACTACCGAGGCATCACAACTAACTGGTATCCAGGTAGAGCCCGCTCTCAACAAGCGACCAGTGACTGGTATTATGATTGAGAATAGCCCTGATGCACGACCTCAGTCAGCGCTCAATCAAGCGGGCGTAGTATTTGAAGCTGTTGCCGAAGGTGGAATCACTCGATTTCTGACTCTCTTCCAAGAGGCACAGCCAGCATACATCGGACCTGTTCGAAGTGTCCGACCCTACTACCTAGACTGGCTGCAGGGATTCGATGCGTCTATCGTACATGCTGGCGGAAGCGCTGATGGACTAGCAAAGATTCGAGCAGAGAAAATTAAAGATATTGATCACGGTGCAAATGGTGCTGCTTTCATGCGAGTCAGTAGCCGCTACGCACCACACAATCTTTACACCACCATGGCAAACCTTGACGGCGTATCGAGCAAACGTGGCTATACTACCAGCACCTTCGAAGGTTTCCCACGAAAAGCAGAAAAGCCCCTCGCCGTACAGACAGCAAAGGGAATTGACCTGACAATGTCCAGCTATTTGTACAATGTTCGTTATGACTATGATTCAACTACTAACTCATACAAAAGAAGTGAAGGTGGCAAACCGCACATGGATGAGAAGTCTGGAGCACAACTATCGCCTAAAGTAGCCATCGCCATGGTTATGCAGTACAGCCAGAAGGGTATTTATAGCATCTATAACGCTGTAGGGACGGGTAAAGTATACGTCTTCCAGGATGGTGGCGTTACGGACGGCACATGGACAAAAACGGGTCCTAAAAGCCAGGTTACTTTCAAAGATGCTGCCGGCAATCCTATCAAACTAAACCCCGGACAAACATGGATTACCGCCGTTAGTGGTGCCGAAAAAGTCAAAGTTACTCCTTAAGCTCCCAAAGTAGTTGCCTAACTACTACAAAAATACAATATCCTTTTAAACGTCTTCGTCTATTATTAGTAGCATAAGTGAGCACGAGGAGATTTATGGCTGAGTATCATCGACCAAGTATTGCAGTATTGGCTTCCGGTGGCGCATCAACCATGGAAGCTTTTGTTCATGCCTCACAGGAAGGTATCGTTGACGCTGATGTTAGTCTGGTAATAAGCGATCGCCCAGAAAATGGGTCGTTTGAAGTTGTACAGAGACTAAATAAACAGTACGGGCTTGATATCCGCACAGAGGAGGTAAATGCCCACCGGTATCTACTTGGACCACAAGAGCGTGGCCAGACACTTCAAGAAGCAGAGATAATCAGCAAGTTGGTTGATGACGAAGGGTGTGCCTTGGTCGCACTCATGGGTTATTTGAAGATTGTTGCAAAAGATGGTGATCTCATGCGGAAATATGGTTGGAACCCTAGCTATGCTGAACGCTTCGGTAGTAGCGCCTCGCCACATGGGATCTTAGAGTGTCGCATGCTCAATACCCATCCGGGGATACTTCCAGCAACCGCCAATACCTATGGTATACACGCGCAGGAACGTGTTCTCAGATTTGGACTCACTGAGACAGCACACACTGTACATGCCGTCGCAGCCGGAGTTGATACTGGTCCTAAATATGCAGAACACCCTGTTCCTGTACTTACTGGCGATGACGCCGACAAACTGTTCAAACGTGTCCAGCGGATTGAGAAAGCCAATTTGCCAATTGATATTGATAATTTTTTGAAGCAACAAGCAGAAATGAAAGGATAACTATGGGCATACATGAAATACGAGTCAGTCCGGAGTTCAGTGACCCCCATGCGCATGGGATAGAACGGCAAGCAGCGCAACACGGCGTAGACGATCTAGATATTCAGACAGGCCGTGTTTTTTATATCGAGGGAGTGACTGACGAAGAAGCGATAACGCTTGCAGAAGGTCTTCTGAGCGACCCTGTAACCGAATCATACACCGTACAACAACGCGAAGATTGGAATAATGCTAATCGGATCGAAGTCTCACCCTTGCCGGGCGTAACAAACCCCGAGATGGCTTCGATCACTTACGGCGCAAAACTACTGGGCATATCACCGACCGCCGTAGAGTCAGGTACGGAATACTTATTCGATGACGGTGTCAGTAGATCCGCGAGAGGGTCTGTAGTCAGTACGTTACTGGTAAATAAAACTGTCGAGCAAGTACGCTCGCAAGCTCCGGAAACTCTTATTATCGAAGGTGCTGGCGGGATGATAGAAACCCTACCAATTCGGGGTATGGACGAAGTACAGTTAATCGAATTGTCCAAACGGCGAAAAGTAGCACTAAATGTGCGCGAGATGGGCTCTATAAAACAAAAAGCCGATGCTATGCGTCGTGATATCCGAGATGCAGAGCTAGAATATCTTGGTGCAGCCTGGAGTGAACACTGCTGCCATAAAACAACCAATGCGCCGATAGAAACCGCGGTTGGAACTAAAGACTCGATATTTCAGCGAATCAAAGACCGTTCGATACTGTACTTCGAAAAACGCCAAGTCTTGTCGGCATTTGGTGATAATTCTGGAGTAGTGCGTTTTTATGACGGAACTGCAATCAATATCAAGCTCGAAACACACAACAGCCCCCGTATGGTGGAGCCACGAGGTGGAGCGGCAACTGGAACGGGCGGTGTACTACGAGATATCAATGAGACAGGACTCGGTGCACGCCCCATAAACTCTATGCACATGGATTTTACTGCCGCGCCCGATATTAACCCATCACTCATACCGCCAAATACACTTACTCCAACACAGCTCTTAACGGGTAGTGTCCGTGGTGTAGGTGGATACGGCAACCCGATGGGAATACCAACCAACAACGGCTCATTCCATACACATCCGGACTACCGAGGTAAGGCGTCCATTCTAGTTGGAAGTATGGGAATTATGCAAGAGAAGGATGCACAGAAAGGCTCACCACTCCACGGAGATCTCGTTGTCGCTGTTGGGGGCAGGACTGGCCTAGACGGCATCCACGGTGCAACGTTCTCCTCCGAAAGCGCAGATAGTACTACGGCGACTGTACACTCTGGCGCTGTCCAGATCGGGGATCCGATTGCTGAGAAGAAAATGTTTGATGCGGTTATGGAAGCCAGCGAAAAAGGACTCATTCGTGCCATGACCGATTGTGGGGCAGCAGGTTTTGCATCTGCAATTGGTGAACTGGGCGAAGACATTGGCGTGAGCGTAGACCTGGCCCTTGCTCCACTCAAGTATTCAGGTCTCCAGCCATGGGAAATTTTCCTCAGTGAATCACAGGAACGTGGCGTATTGGCTGTTGCTCCGGAACACGCAGAGGAAGTTCAGGCAATCTTTGCAAAACATAGCTCAGAAGCGACTGTACTGGGGATATTTGGAAGTAATGGCGAACCGACACTTGACGTACGATACGGTGATCAGCAAGTCATAGAGCTCGATTATGAATTTATAAAAAACGGGCGGATAAACGAACCCCTCTACGCAGAATGGACACCGCCAGATGTGACCGAGCGATTACCTGTAGTGACGGAATGGGAAGAATTACTCACTGCCACACTTTCTGATTGGAATGTCTGTTCTAAAGAGCCGATTGTTCGTCGCTATGACCATGAGGTACAGGGCAGCAGTGCCATGACACCTTATGCTGGCGTCAATGGTGATGCCCCAAATAATTCCGCGGTGATGACGCCAATCCTTGGTAAACCATACGCTATCATTCAAGCGCATGGCTGTAATCCACGTCTCACTGAACTCGATCCAAGTCGCGGAAGCACCTGGTCGTACGTTGAAGCCATGAGTAACTACGTTGCTGTTGGTGGAAATCCAGACGATGCCGTTATCGTTAACAATTACATATCTGCAACACCCACTGACCGCGTCATGGGAGCGCTCGACATGTCGGTTGACGCTCTGACGACATGTGTAGCCGAATTCGAAAGTCCAATCATTTCTGGCAAAGATAGCCTGAGCTCTACGTACAAGAATCCTGATGGAACTTTAATCGAAAGTCCATATAATCTCATCGTCACTGTTGCCGGTAAAATTCCAGACGTAGAGAAGACTGTAAGTACAGACATCAAGAAGCCTGGCTCTACATTAGTACTCATTGGACAGCAAGACCTCGAGTCATTTGGTGGTTCAGTCTACTACGATAACTTCGACGGTGACAGTGCACATGTTCCAAATATTGATATTCAGTCCTTCCACCGCACCAGTACCGCGCTACATAAGGCAATCCAGTCTGGTAAAGTACTAGCAGCCCACGATGTCAGCGAAGGCGGCGTTGCTGTAACAATCTCGGAGATGTTGTTTGGCGGCGATTGTGGGGCGGAACTAGATTTCGGAGATTCAGACACACCTATCGAAAATATATTCTTCAACGAGACGGCTGGTTGTTTTGTTATAGAGGTTGATGACGAAGAAACGGCGGCTGAGTTATTTGGTTCAATTCCTCATCAGGTAATTGGCAAGACAAAGGAAGCTAGACGTCTTGACGTCTCTCAGGGAGATATCACCATGCCGTCTGTCGACCTTGATACGCTAAAAAGCGCCTGGAAACGGCCACTACAGGAGGTATTCGCATGAGCGCACCTAAAGGACTCGTCCTAAACGCGCCGGGTATAAATTGTAACCTAGAAACAGGCCACGCTTTAGAGCAAGCCGGTGGCGTTGCAGACCAAGTGCACATTAGCCAATTACGTGACGGCAGTGCGCACCTTGACGATTATCAAATTCTATTGCTATCTGGCGGATTCTCATATGGCGACGATATCGCATCGGGTCGAATACTTGGCCTCGAGTTACGCACGCAGTTTGCAGAAGACCTGAATAGATTCGTCGAGGCAGGGAAGGCGGTCGTTGGCATATGCAATGGCTATCAAGTTCTTGTGGAGAGTGGTCTACTGCCTGATGGCAAGATTAGCGAGGAACGAGGCAAAAGACTCTCACTCGTTAGTAACGAAGACAACACGTTCGAATGTCGGTGGAATAAGTTGGTCGTTGAAGATTCTCGAAGCCTACTTGTGCCTGAAGATCTTGCTGGCGAAGTAATCGAACTGCCTTCTGCACACCAAGAAGGGCAGCATGCTACCCGTAGCACAGAAGTCCTCGATGAACTCGCAGAGAAGCGTCAGGTCGTCTTTCGCTTTATAGGTGCTGATGGTCAACCCACAACCGAGTACCCAGAAAACCCCAACGGATCATATGGCGGAATCACAGGTACATGTGATGAATCCGGAGTAATACTTGGCATGATGCCGCATCCCGAGCGCGCAGTCAGAAGAACGCAGCATCCCAACTGGCGCAGAGGTGAAGGATCCAATCCTTTTGGTGCATTACTGTTCAAAAATATCGTTAAATACGCAAAGGAGCTATAGATATGGC
>CAYJDY010000018.1:0-16903 GCA_964369045.1 uncultured Candidatus Saccharibacteria bacterium | reverse complement strand
AGTAACAAAAATGGTGCATTAGTGATGCCGATAAAGTGCCACAATTTTTTTTGATCTTTTGGCTTCACCAGAGCTTCGTATGATGACTTCTTGGGGTTGTGCTTGTCTGTTTCATAATCGAAAATATCGTTGACACCGTAGATCAGTAAATTAGCAGGTAGTGTGAAGTAAATCCCCACCGCAATTACCATAGGCCAATTAGCTACATTACCCGCTGTCAAAACTCCAATAACATACGGACCAAGTACGTACGGCCAAAAGCGAAGTCGTGATATTTTCAGTAGCCAAGATGTCATATACTAATTGTAACAATGCGAGATAAAATTACGTCAAAGAAACCAACTGTACTCATCTTGGTGTGCGCCTTGTTTATTGCTGGGTTCTTTACTGCAACCCAGCCGATTGACAGTAAAATGGCAATTGTGTCTAGCATTATGGTGATATTGTTTGCGCTTCCTAGCTACTATGCCGTATTCAAAGCACAGAGCAGTCGTGGATTGTGGTTACTACTCACACTCGGTGCTTATGCCCTACTGATCGAATCATCTGCCTTAGCCTCTGGATTTCCTTATGGTGATTTTGTATACAACGGGTTGCTCGGCACGAAACTTTTTGGGCTCACCCCTTGGACGGTAGCGTTTGCCTACCCTCCTATACTGCTCTTAACCTACTGGTTCGCGCGCCGAAGACACAAATATTCTGATCGTCTGAAAATCTTATTTTCTACTGCATTTAATGCCATGGTGATCGACCTGGTGCTTGACCCAGCTGCAGTAAAGCTAAAATTTTGGCAGTGGAACGCGCCTGGCTACTACTATGGAGTGCCCGTCGTCAACTTCCTAGGTTGGCTGCTGACAGCGTTTATCGGTGCCCTGCTGATCCACAAATTCTGGGGCAAAAAACCAGTGCCTGACAGTGTGGCATACAGTGGACTGGCAATACTGTGGTTCTGGACAAGTGTGAATATCTGGCTACTGCAGATTGTTCCGTCAATAATTGGTCTAGGATTTTTTGGGGTACTTGCGTACCATGCGCGCAACAAACAAGGTACACTGGAGATTACATGAAGAAACACGCAATTATTATTGGCTCCGGATTTGGTGCGTTGGGAAGTGCCTGCATTCTTGGCAAGGCTGGCTGGAAGGTCACGATCTTAGAAAAAAACGAATCGATTGGCGGGCGTGCAACAAAGTTTAGTGCCAAAGGCTTCACCTTTGACCGGGGGCCAAGTTGGTATCTTATGCCCGATGTATTCGAACATTTCTTCAGTCTGTTTGATGAGGATGTGCACAAACATCTCAATCTCAAAAAGCTCAGCCCCAGTTACCAGATTTTCTATAAAGGATTGAACCAAAAGGTGAACATCTACTCTGATCTCAAGAAAGATATCCCGACACTCGAGGCAATCGAAGAAGGGTCAGGCGAGCAGCTCAAAAAGTATCTGGATGTTGCCGGATACCAATACGAGATCGCCAAAGACCGCTTCATGTACAAAAACTACGACTCTATTCGTGATTTTATGACCCGCGAAGTGGCAACCGAAGGGCGTAAGCTTTCAGTACTTCAGAACATGGATAAATACGTCCGCAAATATTTCAAAACGGAGCAACTGCAAAAGATCATGCAGTACCCGTTGGTCTTCCTGGGTTCTAGCCCCTACAACACACCAGCGATTTATAACATCATGAGCCACATCGACTTCAATATGGGAGTGTTCTACCCACAAGGTGGTATCTACGAAATTACCGAAGCCTTGGTGCGCGTTGCCAAGAAATATGACGTGACTTTTAAGACGAATGTAGCTATCACTAAAATCATCGTTGAGGACAAAAAAGCTGTCGGTGTGATGGCCGATGGCAAGGAAGTACGTGGTGATATCGTTATCAGCAATGCCGACATTCACCATACTGAACAGCACCTGTTAGAGCCTGGGCAACGTGTGTACAGTGAAAAATACTGGGAAAAGCGTACCATGGCACCCAGCGCACTGATCATGTACCTTGGTGTCGATAAGCAATACAAATCGTTAACCCACCACAACCTACTATTTAGCCGTGACTGGCAGAAGAACTTTGCCGAGATATTCGATATGCCTCAGTGGCCAGATGATCCAAGCCTATACGTTTGTGCCCCCAGCAAAACCGACCCAAGCGTGGCACCAAAAGGAAGTGAGAACTTGTTCGTACTGGTTCCTATTGCTGCTGGCCTAACCTATACCGACAAACAGTTGGACAAATATGCTGACAGGATTCTGGCAACCATGGAGGAGGAAATGGATCTGCCCGACCTACGTCAACACATCGTATTCCAAGAAAACTTCTCGGTAAAAGACTTCAAACAACGCTATAACAGTTACAAAGGAACTGCCCTGGGCCTGGCACACACGCTCAAACAAACCGCCATCTTCCGCCCGAATAACACCAGCAAAAAAGTAGCCGATCTATACTACGTTGGTGCGGGTACGAATCCAGGCATCGGTATGCCAGTGACACTCATTAGTGCCGAACTACTTTACAAACGAATCATTGGCGACAAAACCTCCGGCCCGCTTAAGCACATTTGATCATATCGCACGATTATAACTACATAAACCGTGGTACTTACGAGGAAGGTACTATCATTACTGGGGTTACTTTAGAATTCTGGCCTATATTTGGTACTAGTATAGAAACGGTTGTTCCGGCCTTGGGTGCCGAGCCTCCAGCACTATCTATATGGATGCTTCCACCCAGTTTTTCGACAATCAATTTATCTACGTGGAGATTTAGGCCAAGTCCTGGATGATCATATGTTTCGGTTCCGGTAGCGCGGGAGAATGGTTGGAACAGTTGATCATGTTTTTCGGCTGGGATTCCAGAACCATGATCCGTAATGGTCAACAATACGTTCTTCCCCTTCTTTTGGGCAGTAATGTTTACAGAAGCGTTCTCAGGACTAAATTGTATGGCATTGGTAACGGTAGATTCGATAAGTTGCTTCAGTTCCTCTGGTTGAATGGTCAGACTCAAGTGCTGTGGAATGTGTGTAGTAAGTTCTACCTGCTTCGCGGATGCCAAAGACTGCAAGGGCATGAGTAGTTTTGGTATATCTAATGTCAGATTACTGCTCGGCGCATCGGTTGACAGATGGCTCAGTCGGCTGACGTTTGTAAGACTCTTCGCCGTATCACCAAGCATTGCCAGACCATTTAACAGCATTTTCGCTTCAGGCACAGCACTGAGGTTTTGACATGTGATACTAAGTGTCTCGTAGTGATCGCTGAGTGTTTTTGATGCTCTGTCGATGAAAGCCGTACGCTCGTTTATAAGTTTCTGTTCAATGTCGATTGCTTGTTGAATGATGAGTTGCGCGGCACGCTGAAGATCACGCTGACGGAAGGTAGTGGCAAGTAGAATACCCGATAATAGCAGGCCCAGGAGCTGAAGCCCTAGCTGCACAAAACTTAGTTGATAGACCTGAGCATTGGTGAACATGAAGGTCACGAGTGCAAAGACACTACCAACAATAACCAGTGGTACATAAACTGCGCGGTTCATAACAGCCGATCCAGACTGTGGCACGGTGCTTAACAGATTTTTGAAATAACTCGTTGACACTGTAGGGGTTTCGGCCTGAGCCAGTGTTGGTGCATCGACAATGGCAGCTTCCCCATCAACTGCTAGAGCCTCAACCACTGTTCTGTATTTGGCAACGATAGATAGTAAGTGGTCAATGCTGTTCTGGGATAGTTTTTTGAGTGAAGCAAGAAGCTCAATAGCACCAGACATAATGGCAACTGGCGTGTTAAGGTAGTGATTCGTAATACTTAGATACGTGTTGGTCGCTTGTTTTGTGTTACGTAATTTCGTAAGCGCTTCCAAAAGATACTGGTTAGCCCGGTATTGCTTGTAAGCCTTCCAACCATACACTGTGGCAAGTGCCAAAAGTATGAGGAGTAAGAGCCAGGAAATCATCAAAGCGACAGTATCAGAGAATTGATGCACAAAGTTATACAGTGGCAATGGCAGCAATCCTACGGCTTGCCTGCCGAGAACTTCTCGTTCTTCCACATCCTGAAGTGTTTCGAAAGTTTGCGCACCTGGTGATAAACCACCGGTACTTGGTGCAGTGGTAGTTGTCGGTGTGGGCGTGGTTGGACGAGGTGTGGTTGGAGGCCTTGGATTTGGGCGTGGGCGTGGAAGAGGTGTGGTTGGAGTCGGTGTGGGCGTGGGCGTTGGTGTCGGCGTAGGATTTGGAGTTACGATTGGGTAGACGTAGGTTACATTGCCAACGTTATTGTCTGGAAGAGTTGTGAAGTCTATGCCATTAATAACGGCATTTTGTAGACTAGTAGCAAATGAAGGTTCGTTCACTGGATCAAAGTATATCGACCGATTTTTTGTACTGGTAGTTGTAAAGTTACTCGTCGCAGTTCCGACAATATCAAATTCAACAGAATCGAGGACATTCAACGGGTCACTGCCACTCGTCGGCGCACAAACCAGCACATGATGACCTGGGTACATAGTTGCAAAGTACGGCTCACCAAAGTCTTCGGCTAGGCCCACATCCATGCATGTTACATTCGAATTCGAGTTGCTTACGAATACGAACTCGGCAGGAAGAATGTCATAAATATATCCGCTGTAGGTGCTATTATTTGGGCCTTCATTCTTTACTTTAAAATGATACGTCACTGGATCGCCAGACTGGATTGGGCCGGGTGTGGTAAGTGTTTTAGCCAAACTAAAGTCAGTCTGGTCAGAGGGCGAAGAATCTGAGTATGTGTTCACCGCGACGTTGTTGTATGGCAATGTAAACATATCGACATTATTGTTTACTGCATCGACAAGTGCCTGTGTGAATACCTCTTCTTGGGCACCACCCAAAAGTATTGCCCGATTTTGTGTAGAAGAAGTAAAGTCTGCCGTAGCAACACCAGTTATGTCAAATTCAAAAGTTGCGCCAGGGTTCAGTGGGGTCAACGGCACATTAACAAAACAAAACAAATAGTTATGTCCACTGTAGTTTTGAGCCAGATACGGATCACCCTCAAGATCATCAACCGAACCAAGATCATTGCAATCAACAAGCGAATTAGAATTTGAGACAAAAGTAAACTCACTTGGCAATATGTCTACAATCTCTCCGATATAACCAACTTCGGCACTATTGTTGGCTATGGTCATCCGATAAGAAACCGAGTTTCCATCCTGAATGGCCCCAGAAGTCAGCAGAGTTTTAGTAAGGCTAAAGTCTATCTGTGGGACAGTACAATCCAGACCTGCATCATTGATTGTCCAGCTAAAATCATCGATGATGCTTTGTCTTTCTTCTTCAGCATTACAGTATTTACTTGTTCCAGCATCAAAGGTTACATTGTTTTGCAGAGATTGTTGAGACCAAGAGATTAGAGTTGCATCGTAATTGGGGGTGGATAGGCCAGATTCAGGCAGGCCATACATATCTTGGTAAAACTGTGGCCATTCTTCAAATGGAACACCATCAAATGTTTGTTCTAATAGTGAATCAATGTTGCCAAACATGTATTGCATAGATTCCACACTTTCTACATTCCAATCTGCCAGTGATTGATCAAAGACAGAAATTGAAAACATGGTCTGCATACTTACGACACTACTGACATTCCAGTTGTTTAGGGGTTGATTGAAGGCTTGGGATCTCGAAAACATACCGGACATATCTACAACATTAGCCACATCCCAACTGTTAAGAGATTGGTTGAAGACTACTGTTCCGTAGAACATACCACTCATGTTGGTGACATTACTGACATTCCAGTTGTTTAGGGGTTGATTGAAAGAGGAGGCACCGTAGAACATACCACTCATGTTGGTGACATTACTGACATTCCAGTTGTTTAGGGGTTGATTGAAAGAGGAGGCACCGTAGAACATACCACTCATGTTGGTGACATTACTGACATTCCAGTTGTTTATATCTGTATTAATTGTAGATGCTCCTGTAAACATAAGTGATGTATCCTGGACACCTGATAGATCTGGATTATCAGTGGATTCAATCGTAAGGTTAACTGCACTATTAAAAGCATTCTGCATAGATGTCCATTGACCTGTCCCCCATTGTTCTACGGATAGTATTTTTTGAGCATCGCCAAAAGAATGACCAAAATATATCCTAGGGAATGTACCTGTAATTGAGACTGTGTATGTTCCAGGCGAGGCATATATATGAATAGCGTCATCGGTTTGGTTAGTACTCGTATTGCCGTCACCCCAATCTACAGTGTAGTTGTAGGTTTCACCATCAAAAGTAGGAATCTTGATCTGATCCGAATTAGATTGGCCTGGGTTGTCTGTTTTCCAGGTAGTCACAAATTCGTTTGGTGCATGAGCGCTATTACAGCCAGATCCTATTCCTGCATCGTTTATTGTCCAGCTATGGGTCGAGATGATATTTGCACGTTCTGTAGAGGCATTACAATACGTACTTGTTCCTGCGTCAAATGTTATATTATTTTGGAGAGTTTGTTGGCTCCAGGATATTAGGGTAACATCGTAGTTAAGGGTGGATAAACCGGCACCACTACCAAACATTTGGGATAGATTTGTAACATTGCTAATGTCCCAGCTGGCTAAAGACTGGTCGAAGGAAATTGCACCTGAGAATAGTGCATACAAATTTGTAACATTGCTAATGTCCCAATTGTTAAGTGGTTGGTTGAATGCGCTGGCACCTTCGAACATACCCCCAATATTTGACATTGAAAGAACATTACTTACATTCCAATTGTTAAGTGGTTGGTTGAATGCGCTGGCATAATAAAACATATTCCCCATTATGGTTACATTGCTGGTGTCCCAGTTACCTATTGGTTGGTTGAAGGATGTTGCCCACGCAAACATGTTATACATCCTCGTAACGTTGCTGGTGTCCCAGTTACCTATTGGTTGGTTGAAGGATGAGCTTTGGGAAAACATAGAATCCATGGTCACAACATTACTTACATTCCAGTTACCTATTGGTGAATTAAAGGACGTTGCTGCACAAAATGCACATTCCATATTGCTTACATTGCCGACATTCCATGAATTAATCGCCGAGCTAGTAGTCAAGTTCGTAGCACTGTGAAACATATAGTACATATCAGAAACCGAAACTAAATCTGGCACGTCAGTAGCTGGAATCGTTAGATTAGACGCTCCCCAAAAAGCCTTATTCATAGTATTCCAAGCGTTAGTACCCCATTGTTCTATTGTCAAAATTTTCCGTCTGTCACCTGTATTATTGAAGTAGATTCTCGGAAATGCCCCTGTAATCCTAACCGTGTACGTACCCGAACTAGAGTAGGTATGGGTCGCATTCCCTGTTAAGCCTGTACTGGTATTGCCATCTCCCCAGTTAACTGTATAGTTATAGCCCCCGCCGGTAGTAGGTATCGTAATCTGATTACTTGCAGAACTACCGGGGTTGTCAGTTTTCCAAGTAGTAACGAAATCGTTTGGTGTATAGCATACTGCAGAACCTGCATCGTTTATTGTCCAGCTATGGGTCGAGATGATATTTGCACGTTCTGTTGAGGCATTACAATACGTACTTGTTCCTGCGTCAAAAGTGACGTTGTTTTGGAGAGGCAGGGCAGACCAGCCAATTAGCGTGTCATCATAATTAACGGTCGAAAGACCAAAATTAAGCATATTTATCATACTTAACACGTTACTGACGTCCCAACTACCCAGTGGTTGATTAAACTGTTCTGCTGATTGAAACATAGCCTGCATATTGGTAACGTTGCTAACATTCCAACTGTTAAGTGGTTGGTTGAAGGATGTGGCAAGTCTAAACATACCGTTCATATTTGTCACGTTGCTGACGTCCCAACTGTTAAGTGGTTGGTTGAACGCATACGCAAAAGTAAACATATTAGACATACTGGTAACGTTGCTAACATTCCAACTGTTAAGTGGTTGGTTGAAGGATGATGCCTGATGAAATAAAGCATCCATATTGGTAACGTTGCTAACATTCCAACTGTTAAGTGGTTGGTTGAAGGATGATGCGCCAGAAAATAATCCTGTCATTTCAGTTACGCCGCTCACATCCCAACCGGTAACGCTTCCGTTAAACGCAGAAGCCCCAAGAAACATATCATGCATATCTACGACGTTACTTGTGTTCCAGCTATTTAGGGGTCTATTAAAGGATGCTGTTCCCGTAAACATCTGGTACATATTGGTAACGTTGCTAACATTCCAACTGTTAAGTGGTTGGTTGAAGGATGATGCGCCAGAAAATAATTGCATCATATTAGTAGCGCTACTGACGTTCCAAGCGCTAATATCTCCATTAAAGCTTGGGGCACTAGAGAATATGCCGCCCATATTGGTAACGTTGCTAACATTCCAACTGTTAAGTGGTTGGTTGAAGGATGATGCGCCAGAAAAGAGCCCCGACATATTAGTAATACTACTGACGTTCCAATGATTAATACTAGAGTTGAATGATGTCGCTCCTGTAAACATCATACTGAGACTCGTAACGCCCGTTAAGTCGGGTGCGTCCGTTGCGGGTATCGTTAAATTAGATGCTCCATAGAATGCCCTATCCATAGAAGCCCATGACCCTGTTCCCCATTGCTGGATGGTCAGGATTTTGCGTCTATCTCCACCATTGTTGAAATATATTCTTGGAAATGTTCCGGTAATCCTGACCGTATACGTACCTGCCGAAGAATATGTATGTAAAGCATCACCTGTCTGACCAGTGCTTGTATTTCCATCACCCCAATCAACAGAATAGTTATAACCGCTACCTGTTGTAGGAATGATAATTTGATTACTGGCTGATGTTCCTGGATTATCTGTCTTCCAAGTAGTAACGAAAGCAGTGGTGTCGTTATATGAGATCGTATTATCTGTTGAAGTTGAATTGAAGTTACTATCGCCGCCAGAAGTTAATACGCCCGTAACTGTTTTGGTGAACTTCATAACGGTATTCATCGAGCCAGTAGAAAGATAAATATTGTCATTCACGTCTACCGCCAATTGATTTGAAACTCCAAATATAGTAGAGGGAATAGTGGTTGTAATGCCTGCTGGACTAATTTTAGCTACACTAACTGCTCCATAGGCAACATAAATATTATCGTTAATGTCCACTGCAATACCGAACGATCCAATACCACTCCCAGGACCGTGTAGAGACGAAACACCTGCTGGTGTTATTTTGGTAACATTACCGCTTGAAAAATTGGACGTATATACGTTCCCGGAGCTATCAAGAACAATATCAGTAGGATAACTACCGGTGGTACCTAGGATAGACGAAACACCTGCTGGTGTTATTTTAGTGACATTACCGCTTGAAGAATTGGATGTATATACGTTCCCGGAGCTATCGACAGTAATGCCAGAAGGTGAAGATCCGGTGGTACCTAGGATAGACGAAACACCTGCTGGTGTTATCTTTGTAACGTTATTATCCGTACGGTTCGCAACATATACATTATCAGCCGAATCAACCGCAATATCGTCTGGGCCAAACCCCGTGGTACCCAGGATAGACGAAACACCTGCTGGTGTTATCTTTGTAACGTTATTACTAAGCGAATTTGGTGTATAGACATTACCCAGAGAATCCATAGCTATACTTTGAGGGTTATCGCCCGTGGTTCCCAGGATAGATGACACACCTGCTGGTGTTATCTTTGTAACGTTATCGGTAGAGGTATTTGCAGTGTAAATGTTACCCGAAGAATCCACTATAATTCCGAATGGCTGACCACCCGTAGAAGCAAGCATTGCACTAGAATAAGAAACAGCTTGGCTTGGTATACTGGCAGTAATCGTCCCATAACTGGTCGCCGATACGGCAACCTCGTATTTTGTTCCGTCATTTGGTGCTACTTGCGTAATAGAACTGATCGTCTTACCGGTTGCAGTACCACCCAAAACAACATCACTAGCCGTAAATGAAGCTGGTTCTATTGGACCAGAAAAAGTCACCGTAAATAAAACAGGTACCGTAGGAGTAGGGTCAGCCTGTCCTGCTTTTTGATTTATAGTTACGCTGATCGTCGTCGCTGCTTGCACATTCCGAGTGCCAACGTATAGTGTCACTACGAGTGAGATGACTGTAAGTGTGCTCATGGCAAACGCGTACGCGAGAGGCTTCCACTTGAATCGAAAGAGTGGCAATGTAACAACTCTAAGATGATGCCGAAAACTATAGCGTACGCCAGGGTCTGCCTGTTTAAGCGGTGCGTTATGTTGCTGATAATCTATCCAAAAATAGAGACTGCTTCCAAGAGTAACTAGGACCAAAAGTGCATAAAAAATAACTCTCTGATTTAGGAATGAGTTAACGTTTGAGCCCTTAAGTAAGAAATCCTGAAAAACTGGCGTGGTAATAGCCAGGGTTGTCAGCGTTACAGTCACGAAAACAAGCACGAATGGCAATATATAGTAGCGATAGCGTACGAGAAAGCGGAGGCGGAATTTTGCTAAGTTGAAACGAAGGAAGTGAGCAATTTTTGGTTTTAGTTGTCTCATATAGCAGACAGTGCCTTTCGCCCTCGCATACCCTTATTATAGTTACGCTTATTTTAACATATCAGGCTAAGTTATATAAGGGTAGGCAACATTAGTTACTAGTAGAACTACTGCTTAATTCGCACCATGGACGCCGTGAAATTATTATTGTCGTCCTTGCTGCCGATTACAATTACGCTGCTCCCTTTTTTAACAGCCTGTATGGTAGTTTTGTTTGTCGATTTTTCAGAAACTTTTGTGTTGTTGTTTATCGAAGCCGTCTGAACGAGGCCTTTGTTGTTCTTAACTGTAATGGATTTACCCGAGACCTCTTCGACAGTACCTACGATACTCCAACGGTTTTTAATAAAATCTGGTAGTTCAGAGCTCTGACTTGTTGCAGCTTTTTGTTTTTTAGCATCACTGGCCTTTTGATTTTTCGCTCCGGTCTTATAACCAACGCTATAGGCCGTAGCCAATAGGGCAATAGCTATGACGACAGAAAGTATTATGATCAAATTCTTCTTCGAAACAGTAAAGTTGATTTTGTTTTTGGTAGTTGACACGGGCTTATTTGGATCAGGCGCTGATTCCTGCATACTAGGTCCTTAATATACTTAAATGGTTATGGCTTATTTATATATTACTAAGATTACCGTAACTATCCTTCAAAATCCATGCTTTTATTCATAAAACTACTGCACTGGTCGTCTCCATAATGCATAGGACAATAAGACCAAAGATGCTGGTTAGAACCTACGGAGCTCACCTCCACCATATGGCATTTTTAAGATATTTAACCGTATTCGATACCTCAGTAGCGGTATAGTCACTACGCTCACGTGGTGGCCGAATCCATAGTGCACTTTAGGATCTGCCAACAGTAATGGTTTTTTGTGTTTACGGTAGTCGATATATACATATGCAAATGAAGCTATAAATACACTGAGCAGAATATACAGAGATATTGCTACGGCTCCTGTATTTGCGAGTAGCCCCCCAGAGGCTGTCACCAAACCGACTGGATCTTCGATTGTTCCGTTTGCAAGACTATCTCCATCTAGCGGCCCGCCATCAACAATCGTATACTCGGCCTCAACGGCTTGCTGCCCAGATATAGATGTAGCACGTAATTTTACGCCAGTAACATCACTGTATTTTTTTGTAGTTGCATTATATTTTCGTAATTTAACGGATTTTGGATCAGATACACCAGCAAAAGAAACTTTTACTGTGCTTGACCCACCAGAACTACAGCCAGTAAGTGTGAATGACACCAAACCAACCGGGTAAGTATTTACTGGGTCTTTAACACTTTGAGAGCTCATTGTACTACTAGCTGCATTGGTTATGTTTGCGCATCCTGTTTGTGATAGACTTATCGGTTTGGCATTTACTGCATTGGGTACAGTTACCGATAGGTCTGTTGAACCCAGATCACAGCCATTCGAAGATTCGTCATTGTCACAGAGAACACTTACTCGCCCCTGGATGCCCTCGCCAATATACAGCTTTCCATTTGTTCCAGTTGATATGCCAGTAATCGAATAAGGAAGGAAACTGCTAAAACTACTTAATGCATACTGGCTTTCGTATGAGCCACTGCTCGTAAATTTCTGTACTCGTAAATTATCGGTATCTGCAACGTATATATTTCCACTCTGGTCAACCGCTAAACCAGTTGGCTTATTAAGTTGACCATTGCTTGTGCCGCTCGTACCAATGTTCTGGACAAACGTACCGCTACTGCTGAATTTTTGAATGCGATCGTTTTGATTATCTGCAACGTATACGTTATTACTACTATCGATTGCGATACCGCCTGGGTAGCTAAATTCTCCATCACCACTTCCTGCCTGCGAAGCACCATATGAATCAGTATTTGTACTACCCCATTTAGTTATAAACGTACCGCTACTGCTGAATTTTTGAATGCGATGATTTTGAGTATCTGAAACGTAAACATTGTCGCTAGAATCGACAGCGATACCACTAGGGTTATAAAATTCACCATTGCCACCACCATTTTGTGGCGCACCATATGAATCAGTATTTGTACTACCCCATTTAGTTATAAACGTACCGCTACTGCTGAATTTTTGAACACGGTTATTGAATGCATCTGTAACATAGACATTGTTGCTACTATCAACTGCTATACCTATTGGTGCGCTAAATTGCCCGCTATCATAGCCACGGGTTCCCCATTTAGTTATAAAATTTCCACTACTATCGAATTTTTGAACACGGTTATTGAATGCATCTGTAACATAGATGTTCCCATCTTTGTCGACAGCATTTCCGTATGGCTGAGCAAACGCGCCGTTACCAAGACCTGCGTTACCATAGGTATCTAGATATGTACCACTGCCATCGAATTTTTGAACATTGTTGTTCTCTGGGTCGGCAACCAATACATTATTTTCATTATCGATAGATAAGCCCTGTGGGTAACAGAATTTTCCTGATTCTATTACGTCACCTCTGGACGCACATTTTTTATCTCCGCCCCACTGAGTGACATATGCTGCATTACTACTAAATTTTTGGATCCTATTACTGTTATCTTCCGTATCTGTGACAAATATATTTCCGTTAGTATCTACCGCAAGTCCTGCTAAACTACTAAACTGGCCCTGACCTGACCCAGATGTTCCATCCTGGCAACCACTTGAACAAACTTGTAATTGATTCGAGCCGTCTTGGACACCCCAACCAAAAGTATTAACAAAATTACCCGAACTATCGTATTTTTGAATGCGATTTTTATCTGAATCAGCAATATATACATTTCCAGCATTATCAGTTGATATTGCGGCTAAATTATTAAACTTTCCAATCTCAGTATTATTTCCAACATTTAGTCCCGCCTGACAGCTACTTGTACAAATTTGATATTGATCCGAGCCGTCTTGGACACCCCAACCCCATATACTGATAGTCGATCCTGAATTATCGATTTTTTTAATTCGATAATTTCCAGAATCGAAAACGTAAATATTATCACTACTATCAACCGCTATTTCAGTTGGATTAGAAAAATCTCCATCACCACTTCCTGCCTGCGAAGCACCATATGAATCAGTATTTGTACTACCCCATTTAGTTATAAACGTACCGTCATTACTAAATTTTTGGATCCGATTATTACCTCTATCTGCAACGTAGACATTGTTACTGCTATCGATTGCTAGCCGATATGCTTCTCGAAATTGGCCATTATCTCCACCAAGTCCGCCCCATTGCGTTATGAATGCGCCAGTACTCGATAATTTATTAATACTGTTTGTTGTGTAGCTAAAAATAAAGACATTACCGTTACTGTCGACGGCAGTACTAGCAGGATATTGGACCGTCACAGTATTGCTGCCAATTTGAGCTTTTTTGGTTATCCCTGTTTCGGCGTACACTTTTTGTGTAAACATTGGCGTCACGACACCAACGAGTAGTAACATAGCTATGAAATAAAAAACTGACAAATGAAAATATTTGATAATTTGCCTTTTTGCTTGTGCTTCTAGTTTAGGATTCAAAATCTTTTCTCTCTCAGTATTTTACTTATACTGTAGCGTAAAGTATAACCATTATCAACGAAAGTAAATCATTTAATGCTTCAGGATTACATTATTTTTTCTCTTTCACAAAGCTGAGTACAATGTATATATGCCAGCCACAAAACCAATGATTACATTGCAAGCTATCTCGAAAAAATACCAGATTGATTCACGAAATTTATACGCACTTAATAATATTACAATTCAGATAAAAAGAGGTGAATTTGTTGCAATTATGGGGCCGTCGGGTGCGGGCAAAACAACCCTGTTAAACATTTTGGGAATGCTCGATACTCCAACATCTGGAAAATATACTTTTAACACCAAAGAAGTTACCAATATCTCGGAAAAAGAACTAGCACTAATCAGAAAAGAGTCGATTGGATTCGTATTTCAATCCTCTAATCTACTAAGCAACTATACGCTCGTACAAAATGTACAATTACCTCTGATATATCGTAATAGAAGCGTAAACACAAGTCGCACAGAAGCTCTACGCTTATTACAGCAACTGGGTTTGTTCGACAAACAAAACAATAAACCAAATCAACTATCTTCTGGGCAGCAGCAAAAAGGAGCGATTGCCTGTGCACTCATTCAAAAGCCTGCGATACTTTTTGCTGACGAACCCACTGGAAATCTTGATTCTGTGTCTACCAAAGAAATAGTAGACATACTAAAAAAACTTAACAAAGATAAGATAACCATCGTACTCGTTACACACAACCAAGAAGTCGCCAAACATGCCAATCGGATAATTTACTTAAAAGATGGCGCAATAAGTAAACAAAAATCATGATCAGGCAACACTTATATAGCGCCATACTATCATTGTGGTCGAACAAATTACGTTCGGGGTTATCTATGCTTGGTGTCGTTATAGGTGTGAGTCTACTTTTATGTCTTGTGTCGTTGGGTCAGGGCGTAAAGAATCAAGTCGTAGGACAAATTAACACGCTTGGTTCAGATCTTCTCTACGTCGTTTCGGCAAAGAAATTTATACTAAGCAATTTTGACGCAGCAACGCTTACCCAACAAGATTTAGAGTCAGCAAAAAATACGCCAGACATTATTGACGCAGCGCCAGTTCGATACACTGCAGGCGTGGTTTCGGCAGACGGACGCTCTACAGACCCAAACTTGGTGGTAGCCACAACCAATAACTACGCGGCACTTCGTGATTCAAAAATTGAACGAGGTGATTTTTTTAGTAAATCAGATGATGAATCCGGTAACAATGTTGCTGTTATCGGACCAGAGACTGAGCGAATTTTATTCGGCGAAGGTCAAGGTCTTGGTAAAACGGTAATATACAATAAAAAATCTTTTACGGTTAGTGGGGTTTTTGCACCTGCGACCCCGGGGTCTGAATTAACCATTGGTGGAGGGTACGACAATGTATTATTTATTCCGATAAGCACCTATCAATCAATGTCTGGAATAAACGGTAAAATGATCTCCGTCATTCTGACAAAAATCAATCCAAGTGCCAACAATGAAAAAACGAAACAATCTCTCACGAGTGCAATTTTAAAAAACCATCAAAACAATCAAAATTTTAGCGTTATCGCAAACGATGAGTTACTGCAAACATCCTCGTATATCGTTGATATTCTTACTAAGCTAATCCTTATTATTACAACTGCGTCGTTACTGGTTGGCGGTATTGGCATCATGAATATCATGCTAGTATCTATCGATGAAAGAACGAACGAGATTGGCATAAGGAAATCAATGGGGGCAAGCCCCGGCAATATTCTGCTACAATTTTTAACTGAAAGTACTATACTTTCTATTTTAGGAGGAATTATAGGTACGCTTTTGGCAGTGTTGCTCACGAGCATAGCTGGCAATGTTTTTACTATTAAGCCATACTATTCCCCACTGTTATTCATTTTTGGATTTAGCTTATCGGTCATTATAGGAATAGTTTTTGGGATTACACCCGCGATTCGCGCATCAAAGAAAAGCCCAATCAATGCAATTCGTAGTCGTTAACATAATCTAGTCGGGAAATTGACGAAAATTATTTGTATTCTCATTAACTGCTGAGGTCAAATCAAAAACCTCCCAGAAACCAAAATCTTTGTTGTATATTTGTTCGTGTGTTTGGGCCCAGTTAGTTACATTTTCTGTAGAAATTCTGTTGGCATCCCTTTCATTCATGGAACACCCCATATTATTTCTATCAAACAATGGTCTTTGGCGAAATTGTATATTCGAGACTCCATAATTGCAGCGCTTTACTTCGGAAGATTGTTTTCGGTTAACAATAAAGAATTTAACTTTATTATTTTGCACAAAATTTTTATACTGATTTACGCTAATGAAATCGTCAACACCGCTAAATCCTCCGATGGTCATCACTGGTTGTCGTGTAGCAAGCTGAATTGCAGCAGCATCGTAAGCAGTAGCCGTCGAAGCAATCCACGTACTATTTCCACGACGCTCAAACAGATACTTTTGTAAAGATATTGGAATAGATGACTGCGGAGTTCTGATTCGCTTTATATCTTCATGTGACGGTGTAGCGCTAATTATCAGCCCCGACTGTGCTCGACGGCTACTGGCGATCGCCGACGAAGCAGGAGCAAATAGTAATGCAAAAAATAGCACCATGATGGCAACCCTAACAGCATTTTTGTATTGTTTTTGACGAGCCCAGCTGAAAAGTACCAACCCGCAGAGAGCCATGCTTATTGCAACAATCGCAGGCCATGCTGCCCATGTTCTGCCCTTCCAAAATATAAATGGCATAAACGTGGCACAAATCGACATGACAATAACCATCAAAATAAGCACCGGGGAGTTTATTTGATCTTTGCGTATTTCTGTTTGATACATCCAAAACGCTACGCC
>CAYJDY010000017.1:15758-16992 GCA_964369045.1 uncultured Candidatus Saccharibacteria bacterium | reverse complement strand
GCCCACCAACAAATGAACCGCCTGCGTGGCGGTTTTTTTGTTTTCTTGTTGCCGTGTAAATAAATTCGTCAGTGTCAGTATCACTCTCATGCTTGCAATTGTCGACTGCTATGCCCAGAATAATTAACCAAAGCTCAATAATTACTGATTGGAGAAGACATGGCATTTGTAGAAGGAGTCGGAGATTTTACGAGAGTAGATGCGTATGAGTTCGCAGGTGCTTCATTGGTAACACTTGACGCGGAGAATGTATTAACTGCGTATGGCGTTCCGACGGTTCGCTGGGCTGCACATACTGCAATTTGTAACATGATGGAACTGAGCCGTCCGCCTGCAATCGCTGTGGCTACCAACAACCATGACTCCGAGTACATAGCTGGACTACGCGAAGGCCTCCCCGAAGGAATACCAATCTTTTCCGGACTAGAATATGCCAACAAGAAAACTTCACCTGAGATGTTCCTTGCAGCGGCCGAGCACTTTGATGTTGATCCTGCAGATGCTATTCATGTCGACGACCAGTGGTTGTCATTTCGTGGCGCGAAGCTCGCCGGTTTTCGACGGGGACTACTCGTGAAGCCTTTTGGACGAAACCATCATGCCGGCGTGAAGGTTGGGCGATTGCTTGATGTGCCAATCAGGACAAGTCTACGCGCTGGTGTGGGTATCCAGGATTTTATAACGGATGGGTTTGACGCCTAAATTACTCAGGTGCAGCTATCTGCTCCCAGCTAGCTAAAATATTATCTAGAACGTATAGTCCAATCTCACGCACGTTCTCCGGTATTTCATCTTTCTGTAACTTACGTAACTCAGCTGCGGTAAAATTTCGCATGATTGTTGATTCACCTTCTTCAACATCACTAGCCGGTGGTTCGTTAGTTGTGAAGGCAAAAGCAACGTCGCTATGAAAATGATCAAGTCCGGGAAACTCGTGCGTTAGGAGTGTTACAGGCACTGGGTGTAGTGTTGCATTCGAAATGCTTTTGAGACGCAAGCTGGGTTGTAGCAATTTAAGTTGGCTCATATGGTACCCAGACTCCTCAACAATCTCGTGACTAACAGCTTTCCATGGGTCCTCATGATGTTCTACATGACCCCCAAACTGCAAATACTGATTGAGCTTTTTATGCATGTGCAGTAGCAGTACTGGCTCAGGTCCGTCTGTGCGAACGATGTACGCGCTAGCGGTCAAGTCATGTTGCCCAGGTTTGGTGTGGAGATGTGACATAGC
>CAYJDY010000017.1:13483-15658 GCA_964369045.1 uncultured Candidatus Saccharibacteria bacterium | reverse complement strand
ACGCGCTAGCGGTCAAGTCATGTTGCCCAGGTTTGGTGTGGAGATGTGACATAGCCCCATCATACCAAACAAAATGTGAGAGGTCCGTCCTCTCACTTGATCGCAATAAATTTGTGCCAACCGCAACTACCTTTTATTTGAGTGAGAGGACGGACCTCTCACAGGGAGTGGGGCAAGTTGGTGGGGACAGGCGTGGAAGGGGTGCAGCGTAAGCGTATAATGTGCAGAATATTTCGGCTGGCAGTGGTATAATAAAGGGGTAAATAACAGTAGGAGTCGAACGATGCCAATTATAATAATTCTTGCAATTCTAGCGGTTGTCGTTATAGCTGGCATTGCCATGTATAACGGACTGGTGAAAGCAAATGTTCGCGTAGACGAAGCGTGGAGCGATATCACCGTTCAGTTGAAACGACGTGCTGATCTGATACCCAACCTCGTAGAGACAGTCAAAGGCTATGCAAAACACGAGAAAGAAGTTTTTGAGAATGTTACGAAAGCCCGATCTGCAATTCTTGGAGCACAGGGTGTTGAAGAAACTGCCAAAGCCGACAACCAATTTACTGGAGCACTAAAAAGTCTATTTGCGGTCGCTGAAGCCTACCCTGATCTAAAGGCAAACCAGAACTTCGCACAGCTTCAGTCAGACCTTACTGATACTGAGGATAAAATCCAAGCTGCCCGTAGATTCTATAACGGTTCTGCGCGAGATCTGAATATCAAAGTTCAGACGTTCCCAACAAACATCTTCGCCGGCATGCTTGGGTTCAAAAAGCGAGTATTCTTTGAATTAGACGAGGCAGAAACTGCAGCTGTCCAAAAACCAACCGACGTTAAATTCTAATAGCACTATTCCTTCCTTAATTTCTGGCTAATGAATCATGTATAACGAGATATCATCTAACAAACGCAAAAGCGCCTTTATACTAGTCGCTTTTGCTGTATTTGCCTGCATTATTGCCTATGTAGCTAGCTGGTTGCTAGGCGCAAAAAGCTTTGCTCCATATGTGATTATTGCAGCGTTGTCGTACGTTGTTATCTCTTACTATGCTGGTTCAAAATTAGCCTCGGCACTGAATGGTGCCAAGGAAGTGGGACGACAGGATGAACAACGGCTGTATCGTATTGTTGAAAACTTGGCTATTACTGACGGGCTACCCATGCCTAAGGTCTATGTTATGGAAGATCCGGGACTCAACGCCTTTGCCATGGGGCGCAACCCGAATAACGCCATTGTCTGTGCTACTCGGGGACTGCTGGACACGATGACAGATAGTGAAGTACAAGGTGTGATGGCGCACGAACTTGCACATGTAAAAAACTACGACGTTAGGGTGAGTCTGGTCGCTTTTGCGATGGCGTCGATCATAGGCATCATTAGCGATATTGTACTGCGGGCTATGTTCTGGGGTGGTGGGGACGATGATCAGAATAACCCGGTCATGATGATTGTTGGTATCATTGCCATCATCCTAGCGCCAATTGTGGCAGCCATGATCCAGATGGCTATCTCGCGCAAGCGTGAGTACTTGGCCGATGCCAGCGGTGCCCTGACAACGCGGTATCCAGAAGGACTGGCAAGTGCACTTGAGAAGATCGAACAAAAAGGCAGTACGCTGAAAAAACAAAACAGTAGCACTGCACACATATTCTTTGCCAATCCGCTAAAGAAAAAGAGCCTGTCGCGACTGTTTAGCACGCATCCACCCATCGAAGATCGAATCGCAAAACTTCGTCAAATGGGATCGGGCAAGTAGTAGACAATGCCAAAACCAAAAAAAATAGCCAAGAAACCAAAAACGAACGCCCAAAAGCCATCAAAGCCGGTTGTAAAGAAAACGCCAAAAGTTGTTCCGGCTGCTCCTGATAAGCCCCGTATGCTTAAAAAGCCTACATACAAATCATTTCGACCTCACAAAAGAATAGCTTCAACTAAGCCCAAGCTATCTTCGGCGTTTCAAATACTTCGAAAAACCCTGTCCGGCATTCGTACTAATTGGAAGTTGTTCGGCGGCATTACGGCTATTTATGTCATTCTGACACTTATGCTGGTGCGAGGGTTTGCGTCTAACGTTGATCTGGCCGGAACAAAAGCTGCGCTGAACGAAATATATAACGGGCAGATAGGCACAGCAGGTCTCAGTTTGACGCTATTCGGATCACTGCTATCGTCTG
>CAYJDY010000017.1:10139-13383 GCA_964369045.1 uncultured Candidatus Saccharibacteria bacterium | reverse complement strand
CAGATAGGCACAGCAGGTCTCAGTTTGACGCTATTCGGATCACTGCTATCGTCTGGTAACGGAGCTGCATCTTCCGTCGGTAGTGTGTATCAATCGATGTTGCTAGTCATCATCAGCTTGGCTACCATTTGGGGACTACGCCAAGTAAGTGCCGGGAACAAGCCACGCATTCGTGATGCATTTTACAAAGGGCTTTACCCAATTGTGCCACTTATCTTGGTACTGCTGGTTATTGGTCTGCAACTGATTCCGATGGCTGTCGCTGGCTGGCTGTACTCTGCAGTTATAGTGGGTGGCGTAGCTGGAACACTTATAGAAAAAATACTTTGGATACTTCTTGTCATCTTGGCCATACTATTGTCACTTTATATGATCAGCTCATCTCTGTTTGCGCTGTATATCGTGACACTGCCAGATATGGAGCCTATGCAGGCACTACGAAGTGCCCGACAACTCGCAATGCATCGTCGCTGGACGATACTGCGCAAAGTTGTTTTCCTGCCATTTATACTATTTGTTATTGCTGCGCTCATCATGTTACCAACCATAATCTTGTTACCATTTATCGCTGAGTGGATATTCCTGGTTTTGTCATTATTCGGCTGGATCGTTACGCTTTGTTATATTTATAACTTGTATAAGGAGCTTCTGAATGAGTGACCCTACAGCCGCCGAACGAGCACGCAAGCTTCGTGAACTCCTGCTTGAATACGCGCATCAGTATTACAATCTCGAAGACCCAAGTGTCGAAGATGCCGTATATGACGGCTTGATTCAAGAGCTGAAGTCAATGGAAGCAAGTAACCCTGAGCTCGTGTCGCCAGACAGTCCAACTCAGCGTGTTGCGAGTAAACCACTCGATAAATTTGTAAAAGTTCGCCACTCTAAACCCATGATCTCGCTCAATGATGTTTTTTCTCGGGAAGACGTCGAGGCATGGGTAGTGCGCATGAACAAATTGTTACCAGGTCGTACTCATGAATTCTTCTGTGATACAAAAAAGGATGGGTTGGCATGTGCGTTAGTCTACGTCGACGGTGTTTTTACGCAGGCAATAACACGGGGTGACACGATAATTGGTGAAGATGTGACTCAGAATGTTCGAACGATAAAAAATGTGCCTCTGCGTCTTCGTGGAAAAGCCAAAAATAGCAGTTTCCTCAAAGGCCGTACAGAGATCCGTGGAGAGATTGTCATGTACAAGACGGACTTTGCTCGCCTCAATAAAAACCGCGAAAAGCTAGGCTTGCCAGTATTCGCAAATCCTAGGAACCTAAGTGCCGGGACTATCCGACAGCTAGATCCAAAGTTAGTTTCAGAACGACCACTACATTTTGTAGGCTACGACTTACTGCGTGATGAACCAAAAGAAGTGCCAACAAATATGTTTGCGTACCAGGCCATGACCGACCTTGGAATCACACGAAGCCCCGAGGCCGAGGTATTCACTGCCATTGATGATGTCATGAAATTCATCGACAGTTGGGACACCAAACGTCAGGAACTGCCTTACATTACAGACGGGCTCGTGATAAAAGTGAACGATCGAAGCCAGTATGATGAGCTTGGATCGGTCGGCAAAAATCCCCGTGGAGCCGTGGCGTATAAGTATGCTGCCGAGCAGGCGACGACTGTCGTGAAGGACATCGTTATAAGTATTGGCCGAACTGGAGCAGCAACGCCTGTTGCCGTGTTTAGTCCTGTGGTGGTTGCCGGAAGTACCGTCAAACATGCGTCGCTTCATAACGCAGACGAAATCGCACGGCACGATGTGCGCATCGGAGACACGGTAGTTATCTACAAGGCTGGCGATATCATTCCTCAAGTCGAGAAGGTTCTTGTGGAGCTTCGTCCAAAAGGCGCCAAGAAAATAGATTTCGAAAAAGAGCTGGCACGACAGTATCCAGAGCTTGAGTTTGTGCGACCTGAAGGCGAGGCAGTCTATCGAGTCAAAGGCTTGACCGGCCCGATTATCTTAAAACGTGCACTCCAACACTACGCCAGTAAGGGCGCACTAGATATTGATACGCTCGGCGAGAAAAACGTAGAAGCACTGGTAGATGCCAAGCTAGTTGGCGACATAGCAGATATTTATAGCCTCACCTATGACCAAGTCATCAAACTAGAACGGTTTGCTGATATCTCTGCGCGAAAACTTGTCGACGCCATTGCAGAAAAAAAGAATCCAGGACTAGCGCATTTTATATATGGCCTAGGCATTCGGCATGTTGGCATCCAGACTGCCATCGACTTGTCGAAAAGATTCAAAAGTCTAGAAGGGTTTGTGAATGCGGAACTAGAAGAGCTCAATGCTGTAGATGGTGTCGGGGTGGTGGTCGCAGAGTCTATCGTTGCTTGGTTCAGCGACTCTGCGAGCCAGAAGTTACTCGAAAAGTTTGAGCATCTAGGAGTGAAGCCCAAGAGTGTTAGCCATATTGGTGGCAAGTTGGACGGCATTAGTTTTGTCGTTACAGGGACACTACAGTCCATGGGTCGTGAAGTGGCGGCCGAGAAAGTCAGGAATTTGGGTGGCATATTCCAGAGTAGTCTCGGCAAGGATACCCAGTACCTGGTGGTTGGTGCTAACGTTGGAGCTAGCAAGCTTAAGAAAGCAGCAAGTTACGGCACGAAACAGATTAACGAAGAGGCATTTCTGAAACTGATTGGCTGAGTTCTCTTGACAGGCCTAAGCAATAGCAGTATAAAGTAGGGTATATCGTGCGCACCGCGGCGCGTTCCAAAAATAAAAACAAATTGTGAAACAAAAAATCACCCGCCGCAGGGTGGGCGCGCACGATAAAGTCCCGAAGTATTTCGGGACTTTTTCTTATGTTTAGTTTGTGAGCGTTCCGACGGAGAATTGCTTTTTGATGTCATCCGCATTACTAGAGTGCGATCCTCGACCACCTTGTGTTGCGTACGCTTCCGTTGCATCTTTGCCGCAATAGGGGAGGACCTGACTTATGCCACCGGGATGCTGATTGAGATAGGTTGTTACATCATAAATACCATTTTCGATGATCAGCCAACAATCCCCGCGCGAGGAGTGCTCTGCTACTTGTGCTTTGGTGTATGTGGCATTCGTCGATTTGGCTGTAGAGCCAGCCGTCGCGCTATTTGTAGATGTTTGAGAGCCAGACGAGTTGCTACTTGAAGAATCAGATTTTAGGAACACAGTGCCAGCAAAGACACCTAATGCTACGAGCCCACAAAGCACTAATACGACTAAAACTGATTTTTTCAA
>CAYJDY010000017.1:0-10039 GCA_964369045.1 uncultured Candidatus Saccharibacteria bacterium | reverse complement strand
CACCTAATGCTACGAGCCCACAAAGCACTAATACGACTAAAACTGATTTTTTCAAGATAACACCTCTGTTTAATTGCTACATCTAGTTTACATCATTCATCTGAGTCTTTGCTGAGAATCTTAGTTGGGACGGCGCACGACTTCATCCGTGCTCGGTGTCAGCACCTGCGCATGGACTTGTCGACCAAACCCCGGACCTATCGTCAAAGCAAGCTTTGCCGGGTCTAGGGTTTAAGTCTCATGTATACCAATAAAAAACGCCCTGCGTTGCAGAGCGATTTATATTGGTGGAGCCACGGGGACTCAAACCCCGGACCTCTTCGCTGCCAGCGAAGCGCTCTAATCAACTGAGCTATGGCCCCATATGTTTCTGAACTGCCTGATTTTACAATAAATGACGGCTATTTACCAGTGTTAGCTGTGTTAAATGATATCAAGATCTTTGAGTTCGTCAGGTAAGAAGCCATCTGTATGCTTGAAGTTAGCCTCCCACTTGTAGTTTTTGCCGTAGCCCAGGTCTCCCATGAGTTTCGTCGGTGCGTTGCGCAGGTGCAAGGGCACGGGAAGGTCTGGGTACTGCTTGGCTATTGCCAGGGCTTCGTGCATGGCATCGGCTACTTTTCGTGACTTCTCGCACTTTGCTAGCACGGTCGCACAGTGAAAGAGGTTGTACTGCGCCTCTGGCATCCCGATTTGAGTAACGGCAGTGAAGGTGCTGACAGCCAATGTTAGAGCAGCTGGCGCCGCAATGCCGATATCCTCAGAAGCGAAGATAACCATACGTCTGGCAATAAACTTAGGATCTTCACCGGCCTGCAACATTCGTGACAGATAATATAACGCAGCCGTGGCGTCAGAACCACGCATTGATTTGATAAAGGCACTTATGATGTTGTAGTGGTTCTCACCGTTCTTGTCGTATCCAGGAACTCGTCGCTGGGCAGCGTTTGTAATTACGTCAGGAGTGATTGTTTTTTTGCCAGCAAGCTGATGTGCGACTTCTAAGTTACCCAGAGCTACACGCGCATCGCCACCAGATAGCTCGGCAAGCAGATCTACCGATTTTGTAGGAAATTGCTTGGCAGAGATTTTGAGAGTCTTGGCGGCCCTCCTTAGCAAGGTAATCATCTGTGGTTTACTGAGTGGCTCCAGTACTACTACACGACTTCTGCTGAGGAGTGGTGTGATTATCTCGAACGACGGGTTTTCGGTCGTAGCACCGATGAGCGTGATGGTTCCATTCTCGACGTGTGGCAGGAATGCATCTTGTTGGGCCTTATTAAAGCGATGAATTTCATCAACAAAAAGCAGGGTTGGTATTTGGAGTCTAGCATTCGTCTGGGCATGCTCGATAACGCGTCTTACATCTGCAACGCCGGAGGTAACAGCACTGAGCTCGATCCAATCAGAGCCTGTCTCGCGAGCAATGATTCGCGCCAGGGTTGTTTTGCCACTTCCCGGAGGCCCCCACAGTATTAAGCTGACTGGTTGTTTGCTGGTAATGATTTGGTGAAGTAGCTTGCCGCTGCCGACGAGGTGTTCCTGACCAATAATCTCATCGAGATTCTGTGGGCGCAGGGTTTCGGCAAGAGGTTTATCCATAACTACAGTATATAGCTAATAGCTAACTGGGATAGTTTTTAACTTTTCACTTATGTTAGGTACAATATTGATATGCCAAAAAACTCATCATCTTCGAATGCATCAACTCCCAAGGACGAGATGCCACTTATCGTCGCTCACAAAGCCCTCAGCATATTCATTATTGCCGGAATTATCTTCATTGTATCGGGTACCATGTGGTGGAGACAGGTCTATAACAATCCGCACCGTGTTTTCGAAAGCATGCTAAGTAACAACCTTTCTACCCAAGGTGTTACACGTAGCTCCAATTCAGTTACCGATGGTTCTCCTGTCAGTAAAACCGAGCAGGTTAGCTTTGTTCCTACAGCGGCATCACGCACGCTTGTCACCATCGAACAAAAAGGCACAGACGGCGCTAATACAAAGATCACCAGTGAGAGCATTGGCACACTCAGCGCGGATTTCAGTCGCTACGTTTCCATTCAGACGACGCAGAAGAACAAGGCAGGCAAACCATTGGATTACAGCAAGGTAGAAAATATCTGGGGTAAGTCTGATTCGGCACAAGCACAACCACAGAACTACTCGCAATCAATATTGAGCCTCGTTCCATTTGCTAATCTGAACGCAGAAACTCGAGACAAGGTCTTGAAACTAATGAACGAAAAGAAAGTCTATGATGTTGACTACAGCAAAGTAGAACCCAAGCGCATGGACGGCAAATCAGCACTAGTCTACCCAGTAAAAGTTAATACTGCTGGATATGTGGAAGTTCTGAAGGTTATTGCAAAATCACTCGGGCTTGGCGATCTACCATCGCTCGATCCAAGTGCATACAAAGATCAGCCACCAGTTGAACTAAAGATCACGGTCGACAAACAATCCAGACATGTACTCGAAGTAGACTATGGTCAAGACCAAAAAGAGCTCTATAGCGCCTATGGTTTGAGTTTGCCTATCGTTCAGCCCAACAAAACAATCCCTATCAGTGAGCTCCAACAAAAAGTTCAAGAAGTTCAGTAAAAGTCATCATGCAAGTCGTCACCAATTCACTCCTTACCAACTATACGCGTCAAGGACGGGGTAAAACTGTCTTATTGCTCCACGGATGGGGCGACAGTATAGCTGGGCTAAAGCCGCTTATTGACAGTCTCAGTAAAGGCCGTGATGTTATCGCAGTCGATCTGCCAGGATTTGGCGGGACGCAAGCGCCTTCCACGACGTGGGGACTCGATGATTATGCTTCTTTTGTGGAGGCATTTATGCAAAAAATCAATACAAAGCCAGATGTGGTTATCGGCCATTCCCACGGAGGTGCAGTTGCTATCTGTGCACTGGCAAATGGTCTGGACTCCCAAAAGCTAGTACTACTTGCATCAGCTGGTATCAGGGGGGAGTACAAGGGGCGCATCAAAGCGCTACGACTTGTTACCAAATTCGGTAAATTACTCACCTCCCCATTACCAGCGAGCACCAAGAAAAAACTGCGTACCAAGGTCTATTCATCCGTAGGATCAGACATGCTAGTAGCCGAACATTTACAGGAAACTTTCAAGAAGGTCGTAACCGATGATGTCCGCGAAGACGCTCAGAAAATCAAACTGCCGACCTTATTAATTTATGGTGATCAAGATACCTCCACACCAGTTAGGCTCGGACAGTTGCTGGCCGATTCTATCAAAGGATCAAAATTGGTCATTCTGCCCGGCATAGGGCATATGTTGCCAACAGAGGCAACGGAGGAAGTCAGTAAACAGATACAGGAATTTATTTCATGATCAGTATTGTGCTCGGCTTTTACGGTCAGAAATTCCCAGGCACCATTGCCTATATGCTCCAGAGTACCGAATATCAGGTGAAGCCATACCTTGCTTGGTTTTGGCGAACCAATGACTTCAGTAAGGTTGATCGCAGACGAACGCTACAGCGCACTGGTCGAGCAAAGCTGATTGTACTGGCATTACGACTGGGCATGCTTCTGCAAGCCCTGCTGGGTATTGTGCTCATAACTCAGGGTATACGAATCGGCCAGAGTAGTACTATCTACTTCGGGCTTGCGGTGCTTTTGTCTTATCCAATTGTTTGGGCGCACTTAATAACCGTGCCATTACTGTTTGCCAAGCATTTTGTTGTAGGGCCCAAGGATAGGCGCCTCGTTGCTAGGTCCAAGGAAGTATTCACCGCCCATGATGCTATCAAAATCGCTGTCGCAGGGAGTTATGGTAAGACGACAATGAAGGAGCTACTACTAACAGTATTGTCGGAAGGAAAGCGTGTATCAGCAACTCCCGCTAACAAGAACGTGGCGGTATCGCATGCCGTATTTGCGCGTAAGCTCAAGGGTGACGAAGATGTAATCATCATTGAGTACGGGGAAGGTGCACCAGGCGATGTGGCTAAGTTTGCGGAAACGACTCAGCCAACTATCGGTATTATTACTGGACTAGCGCCGGCTCATCTCGACCAGTATAAGACTCTCGATGCTGCTGCAAAAGATATTCTTTCTTTGGCCGACTATCTTCAGGACAAGCAAGTATATGTAAATAGTGAATCATTGCCTCTCAAAAAATATATAAAACCCTCATTCCACACCTATAACAATAAAAAAGTACTTAGCTGGACAGTATCCGATATAAATGTCGACATCACCGGTTTAAGCTTTGTAATGAAAAATGGCAAGACGACCTTGAAGCTAAAGAGTGGGCTCATTGGCGAGCACTTGGTTGGATCGCTGGCACTATGCGTAGCCATTGCACATGATATTGGACTATCTCCAGCTGAAATTGAATTAGGTGTTGCCAAAACAGCGCCTTTCGAGCACCGAATGCAGCCACGTCCTGTTGGCGGAGGGTGGATAATTGACGATACGTATAATGGAAACCTCGAAGGCACACGCGCAGGCCTGGAGTTGCTGGCCGGCCTAAAGGCAAACCGAAAAACGTATGTTACACCTGGTCTCGTCGACCAAGGCAAAGAATCCGAGAGAGTCCACCATGAACTCGGGGAATTAATAGCCAAAGCTGATCCTGACTCTGTAGTACTTATGAAAAATTCTGTTACAAAATACATCCAGGAGGGCTTGAAAAAAGGCGACTACAAAGGAAAGTTGTCTGTCCAGACTGATCCATTAAAGTTCTATACCAATATCGATCAGTTAATCGCGGCAGGTGACGTCATCCTTATGCAGAATGACTGGACCGACAATTACAATTAACGGCTGTTAATTGTAATTAGCAATTGATATTGTGTCACACCGGTCGTACAATAGTAAGCATGAAAACAATTGCAGTTATATTTGGGGGACGTTCCACAGAGCATGATGTATCAATTGTCACTGCTCTGGCGAGTATTATTAAGCCACTTGAACTAACGGGTGAATACAAAGTAGAACCAGTTTATATTTCGAAGAATGGTAGCTGGTACTGGGATGCTAAGCTAAAAGATATTAATACATTCCGCTCAGGCGAAATCGAAGACCTGATGCGCAAGAGTTCCAAGGTGCAATTGTCCATAGACGATGGCCTGACTCTTATCAAAAGTAGTCAGTTCGCAGGGCGAAAGCAATACAAAAAGATCGATGTTGTTTTTCCGGCAATGCACGGCACGCATGGCGAGGATGGCGAACTGATGGGAATACTAGAGATGGCAAACGTGCCATATGTCGGTTGTGGTGTTGCTGCCAGTGCAGTAGCTATGGACAAAGTGCTCTCTAAACAGGTGACCGAAGGTGCCGGAATCCAGAGTACACCATGGGTGTGGTTTTATGCTGAAGAGCTGGGACGATCTTACGACAAAATACTCAAAAGCATCGAAACACTCAAGTATCCGCTATTTGTAAAGCCAGCGCATCTCGGATCGAGTATTGGAATCACCAAAGTCGACAGCAAAGACCAGCTCATGAATGCGTTAGAAGTCGCCGCTCATTACGATAACCGAGTCATTGTTGAGCAAGGTGTGCAAAATCTTGTGGAGGTAACACTGCCGATCATGGGCAATGACGAGCCCATTGCAGCACTGCTTGAGCAACCAATGCTTAAGAGCGAAGACTTTTTTGATTTCGAGACAAAGTACATGCAGGGAGGCAAAAAAGGCGGTAAGAAGGGTGGAGGCAAGTCGGGTGCTCAGGGTTACAGCCAGATACCTGCCGACATATCTAAATCTCTCTACGAACAGGCAGTAAACGTCGGATATGACGTATATAAAACTGTTGGATGCACAGGTATTGCACGTGTAGACATGTTGATAGATACAAAAGCCGGCAAGGTATTGTTCAACGAAATTAATCCAATGCCTGGTAGCCTATATAGTCATAACTGGAACAAAGCCGGTGTTTCCAATGTTGAGCTTGTCGAAAAACTTGTAGATTATGCATTCGCGCGTTGGAATAAGTCTCAAAAGCTTGCCACGGCATTCGCAACAAATTATCTTAAACAATTCTGATCATGACCGATTTCAATATAAACAAATCGGTCGTTTGGCTAAACGACCAACTTATAGACTTCGACAAAGCGACCATCCATATTGCCAGTGCTGCGGTACTGTACGGCCTAAGTGTCTACACGGTATTTCCGATTACTGTGACTAACCAGGGTTTGGCTGTGTTCCGATTAAAAGAGCACTATCAGCGGTTAGTGGAGTCTGCTCAGATCTTAGGAATTGGCCTACCAAGTCAAAATTGGAGTTATGAAGCGTTCGTGGAAGTTATTCGCAAACTAGTGAATGCCAACCAAGTTGAAAGTGATGTATTCGTGCGAGCCACGGTCCATGTATCTGAACATATACCTGGCACGCGTTCCCGCGGGCTTGCGACGACTTTGAGCATGTTTATTTATCCTGCCACATCTATTCTGCCAGTCGATGGTGCTAGGCTAAAGACAACGCACTGGCGTCGGGTGCCTGATATATCAATCCCTGCCAGGGCAAAAGTGAATGGGGCCTATGTCAACTCTGTTCTTGGCAAGCAAGACGCGCTCGATAGTGGCTATGATGACTGTATCTTTTTGGATGCCAACGGGCATGTCTGCGAACTCTCGGCCGCCAACATATTTATGGTAAGAGGAGGTGCTCTGATAACTCCTGATACCACCAGTGATATTCTAGAAGGAATTAATCGCAAATCTATCATTGAATACGCACACGACCTAGGTATAGATGTACAGGAACGAGCTATTGATCTTACCGAGTTGTATATTGCAGATGAGGTTTTCGCGTGCGGAACCTCAGCCTACCTCACCCCAGTTCTACAAATAGATAACCGTACGATTGGTAGCGGGACATCAGGACCAATTACCGAAAAACTATCGAGACTACATTCAGACAACTTACATGGACGGCGAGAAACCAAGAATTTGGTAAGACTATAGCTTATTCTCCCTGTTAGACTCTTTGGATAATAATGATTAACAGGTATACTTACTGGTAATGAGACGATACAATCCGAAAGAAATTGAGCCGAAATGGCAAAAAACTTGGGCAGACCAGCAACTATATCTTGCCAAAGAAGATAGTGCCAAGCCCAAGAAATACATTATCGATATGTTCCCGTATCCTAGTGGTGCAGCCATGCATGTGGGCCATATTCGTAACTTTACTATTTCTGATGTCCTGAGCCAGTACCACCGACAAAAAGGTTATAACGTCATGCATACAATGGGCTGGGATACCTTCGGTTCACCCGCAGAAAACTATGCTATAAAAACTGGTGTCACACCCCAGGAAAGTACCAAGGTCAACATTGCTAAGTTCAAGGATCAACTCGAACACCTCGGCATTAGCTATGATTGGTCGCGCGAGATCACTACTACCGACCCAGAGTATTATCGCTGGACACAGTGGATCTTCTTGCAGTTATTTAAGAATGATCTAGCATATCAAAAAGAGAGCCTGCAGTGGTGGTGTACAGAGTGCAAGACCGTGCTTGCCAACGAGCAAGTTATTAACGGTTGCTGCTGGCGCCACGAAGAAACACCCGTTATCAAAAAGCTGACAAAACAGTGGTTTTTTAGAATTACCAAGTATGCCGACCAATTGCTTGATGGTATTGATGACCTGGACTGGCCAGAAAAGATCAAAGCCATGCAACGCAATTGGATTGGCCGAAGTAGCGGTTCAGAAATAAAGTTTGCCCTGAAGGACAGTGATACAGCTATCAAGGTGTTTACCACTCGACCAGACACGCTGTTTGGTGCTACCTTTTTGGTCCTTGCACCAGAACACGCTCTGGTCGGCGATATTACGACTGCTGACCAAAAATCAGAAGTGTCGGCTTATATTAACGAGTCACTAAAAAAATCTGATGTTGACCGTATGAACACTTCGCGTGATAAGACAGGTGTCTTTACAGGAGCTTACGCGGTCAATCCCGTGACCAAGCAAGAGATCCCGGTGTGGATCGCTGATTATGTCCTGACTGGGTACGGAACGGGCGCCATTATGGCTGTTCCTGCGCATGACGAACGTGACCATGACTTTGCCGAGAAGTACCAGTTGCCGATTATTCGCGTCATCCAGAATGATGCAAGGGACGATGAATGTACGTCTGACGAAGGCACGCTCATACACTCCGGCGCCTACGATAATCTAAATTCCAGTGACGGGCGAGAGAAAATTACAGCCGATCTAGCAAAAGACAACCAAGCAGAAAATGTCGTTAACTACCGCATGCGCGATTGGCTGATAAGTAGGCAACGTTACTGGGGTGCACCTATTCCAATCGTCTACTGCGAAACAGACGGAACCGTACCAGTCCCGGAGGATCAGCTGCCGGTCACACTGCCAGAAGTTACAAACTTTGCTCCAACAGATGATGGTAAGAGTGCTTTGGGTGGCGTAGACTCATGGGTAAATACAACTTGCCCCAAGTGTGGCGGCCCGGCAAAGCGCGAGACTGACACTATGGATGGTTATGCTTGCTCTAGCTGGTACTACTTACGATATACGGATCCACATAACGATCAGCAGGCTTGGGATCCAAAAAATGCCAACTACTGGCTACCGATCGATTATTACTGTGGCGGTGACCACGCGGTAAGTCACCTTTTGTACAGTAGATTTTGGATGTACTTCTTCGCCGAGCAGGGTTGGATCGAAAAATCCCGCCGAGAGCCTGTAGGCAAGCTCGTTTATAACGGCTATATCCTGGCTGCTGACGGCAACAAAATGAGTAAGAGCAAAGGTAATGTCGTTAACCCTGATGAACTTATTGAACAGGGTTATGGGGCTGACGCGCTACGATTGTTCGAAATGTTTATTGCGCCTTATGACCAAGCAACGAGCTGGAACACCAATGGAGTACCCGGCACCTACCGCTTCCTGCAACGATACTGGACACTTGTTCAGGAGTTTGATGAGGCCAAGAAGGGCGACCAGACTAATGATGAATTGCAGAAAACAGTGCACGCTACCATCAAAAAAGTCAGTGAAGATCTGGATAACCTAAGCTTCAATACTGCTGTTGCATCACTTATGGAGTGTGTGAACGGTTTTTATAAGATCAAGGCCAAAGACTCATATGCCTCTGCCGAGTGGCAAAGTGCGCTTTCGACGTTCGCTCAATTGCTGGCACCGTTTGCACCGCATATTTCCGAGGAACTATGGAGCCAATTGGGCAATACGGGGTCAGTGCACCTTGCTTCTTGGCCGGTTCACGATGAGAAATATCTAGTTTCTGACATCATGACCATCGTAGTGCAAGTTAATGGTAAAGTCCGAGCTCAACTTCATCTTCCGATTGACTCGACAGAAGAGCAGGTACTCACGACTGCGAAAGCTGAACCACATGTCCAGGAATACATTAGTGGTGGTACCAAACGCGAAATCTATATCCCTGGTAAGCTCGTCAACTTAGTTGTTTAGACTAGTCTGCTAGTTTTGAAAGTTCTGGATCACAAACAGTTGTTACACCGATGTATTGGAAGTCTTCCAGGGCACGGTCGTAGACTCCGTTGTCTTCAGAACCAACGTATAAGTCAGATAGGGCTGTAGCAGCCTCAGCAGGCGTATCTGCAATTGCTTCTTGGTCAACTAGTTCACAGTGCGTGACTGGCTCGTGAGTTGCACCGTATGCGATAACTCCACCAATAAACGAAACTGCTAACACTGCACCAGCTAGTGCTGTTCGGCCAGCCCGCTTATTGATAGCTACGTTATCTGTAGCAGGAACCTCATCGACAAAAATCTCATTAACAAACTGACGGAAGTGCTTACCGGTAGTTTCAAGTGCGTTATCTTTGAACGTGCGTATTTTTTCAATACGTGCTGTACGTTGCTTTGCACGTTCAATCTGATCAACTGTTTTGAGCTTGATCTCGATCTTATTTGAATCGCCTACTTTACCTAGTGGTCGTCTGGAATTGTTCATAATCGCTACATTGTATACTAACAATGCTTATATGTCAATAGTTATTAGCCATCACGGACTTTCTCTCTAGATCGTTTATTGCACATACTGTACTGT
>CAYJDY010000016.1:4545-17738 GCA_964369045.1 uncultured Candidatus Saccharibacteria bacterium | reverse complement strand
TAATCCATCCGCACCTTCCGGTACGGATACCTTGTTACGACTTAACCCCAATCATCTCCCCTACCTTAGGCCTAGACTAGCTAAGACGTCAGGTATTGGCGACTTTCATGGTTTGACGGGCGGTGTGTACAAGACCCGGGAACGTATTCACGGTAGTGTGCTGACCCACCGTTACTAGCGATTCCGACTTCATGCAGGCGAGTTTCAGCCTACAATCCGAACTGAGACCGGCTTTGATGGGATTTGCTCCGTCTCGCGACTTGGCAGCCCTTTGTACCGGCCATTGTAGCGTGTTTGTAGCCCCAGACGTAAGGGTAATACTGACCTGACATCATCCCCTCCTTCCTCCCTGTTACCAGGGCAGTCTGACTAGAAAAATTCAACTAGCCACAAGGGTTGCGCTCGTTGATGGACTTAACCAAACATCTCACGACACGAGCTGACGACGGCCATGCAACACCTGTCACTTGGTTCCCGGAGGCACACTCTGCTTTCGCAGTGCTTCCAAGGATGTCAAGCCTGGGTAAGGTTCTTCGCTTACCATCGAATTAAACAACACGCTCCACCGCTTGTGCGGGTCCCCGTCAATTCCTTTATGTTTTAGCCTTGCGGCCGTACTCCACAGGCGGGATGCTTAACGCGTTAGCTTCGCTACTACTCGGGTCGATACGAATAACAGCTAGCATCCATAGTTTACGGCGTGGACTACCAGGGTATCTAATCCTGTTTGCTCCCCACGCTTTCGTGCCTTAGTGTCAGAAACGAGCCAGTAGACTGCCTACGCCATCGGTGTTCCTCCCAATATCTACGGATTTCACTCCTACACTGGGAATTCCATCTACCTCTCTCGTTCTCTAGCTTAGCAGTTTAAGAAATGTATATTCGGTTGAGCCGAACGCTTTCACTTCTTACTTACTATGCCACCTACGCAACTCTTTACGCCCAGTAATTCCGGATAACGCTTGGGTCCTACGTATGACCGCGGCTGCTGGCACGTAGTTAGCCGACCCTTATTCTTGAGCTACTATCATAATTATCACTCATAAAAGCAGTTTACGACCCAAGGGCCTTCATCCTGCACGCGGTGTTGCTCCATCAGGCTTTCGCCCATTGTGGAAAATTCCCTACTGCTGCCTCCCGTAGGAGTCTGGACCGTGTCTCAGTTCCAGTCTGGCTGATCATCCTCTCAGACCAGCTACCGATCGTAGTCTTGGTGAGCCATTACCTCACCAACAAACTAATCAGACGCAGGCCATTCCCAAAGCGCATAAAGCTTTAATCCGAAGACCACATGCGGTATTAGCTACCCTTTCGGGCAGTTATCCCTCACTTTGGGGTATGTTCCTACGCGTTACTCAGCCGTCCGCCGCTCGTGTACTCTACACACATTGTTCGATACGTGATCTCTTCTAGCCTAGAAGAGACATTAAAGAAACTAAATTCTTGATCAAACAACCTGTGCAGAGCCTTACCGCTCGACTTGCATGTATTAGGCACGCCGCCAGCGTTCATCCTGAGCCAGGATCAAACTCTCCAAAAAAGTGTTTAATTCTGATACTTCAAAAACAAACCTTAGTTTTATAAAAAAACTAAGAAAAACTGACGTTGATTTGCACTATTCAATTTTTAACGAACACTCCTCACTAGACAACTCTATACAGCCCTCTAGAAAGTACTCAAGCAATATTACCGGTCATAAACGTTAATGTCAAGTGTTAATTACCCAATATAGTAGTGAACATTACATCAACTATTTTACGGCTGCTGCTGTCTCTTCTTCGTCGCCATCTTCTGTCTTGTCAACAAGCGCTAGAGACACCACGGTATCGGTCTCTTTCAGTCGCATAATCCGTACACCTTGAGTAGCTCGTCCAAGTTCAGGAATGTCTTTGATTCCTAACCTAATAGTCTGACCTTGCTCTGAGATAATGATAACTTCTTGCGAATCATCACCGTTGAGCGTCTTAACACCCACGAGATCGCCTGTCTTTTTGTTAACAATGGCCGAACGAATACCTACACCACCTCTTGCGTGAGGTGTGAATTGGGCAACTTTAGTCCGTTTGCCATAGCCCGATTTGCTAATAACAAAGATACTTGAACCGTCCCGAACAGTATCCATACCGATAACACGATCTCCTGTACGCAATCTAATGCCCCGCACGCCACGAGAAGCACGACCCATTGGTCTAACATCCTTTTCATGGAAACGAATAGCTTGACCGAGTGAGGTAGAGATGACAATCTCATTATCACCTGTTGTCATACTGATCCACTTCAATTCATCACCATCATCAAGATTGATGGTAATAAGACCTGAGTTTCGTACATTCTGATACTGCTCAAAAGGCGTTTTCTTGACGACTCCGCGTACGGTACACATAAATAGATGTCCGGTTTTGTTCAGCTTAGATATGTTAATAACTGCACTCACCTTTTCTTCCGGTTGCAGCTGTAGCAGATTAACGATGGCGACACCTTTTGCACTCAAGTTCGTAGCAGGAACTTCATATGTCTTGAGTCGGAAGACTCTTCCCTTGTTTGTGAAGAACAATAGGAAGTCGTGCGTACTAGCATTTACAACGTGTTCAATAACATCTTCTTCACGCGTGGCCATACCACGCTTGCCTTTTCCACCCCTATTTTGCTTGCGGTAATCAGCAATCTGAGACCGTTTAATGTAGTTCGCCGATGTTAGCGTTACAACAACTTGTTCATCAGGTATAAGATCTTCGTCTGCCATTTTACCAAGTTCGCCTGGGATGACCTTGGTCCTTCGCTCATCACCATACTGCTCTTTGAGTTGTGCCAGTTCCTTTTTGATAATGGCCAGGATTTTCTTTTCGTCGGCAAGAATACCTTCGAGCTTAGCTATAAGCTTCATGAGTTCAGCAAGTTCATCCTCAATCTTTTGACGCTCTAGTCCAGTAAGAACACGGAGCTGCATCGCTAGGATTGCCTTGGCCTGTATCTCGCTGAGCTTGAATCGACCAATCAGATTGGTCTGAGCCTCTTCACTGCTTTTGCTGGCACGAATAACCTTAATGACCTCGTCAATATGATCGAGGGCAATCTTGAGACCTTCGAGAATATGAGCTCGATCCTTAGCCTTACGAAGTTCGAACTCAGTGCGTCTACGTACGACAAGTTGTCGGTGCTTAATATGCTCCTGGAGGATATCTGTCAGGTTCAACACGCGTGGCTGAATGCCGTCTATGAGAGCCATCATGTTGAAATGGAAACTCTGTTGCAACGGGGTTAGCTTGTAAAGCTGATTTAGAAGCTTTTTAGGATAAGCATCTTTCTTAAGATCCAGAACAATTCTAACCGCTCCACGTGCAGTCTCATCACGAAGGTCGCTAATACCGGTAAGCTTCTTATCGCGCACAAGGTCGGCAATTTTGAGAACAAGTGTTTCCTTGTTAAGAGCATACGGTATCTCACTGATGATGATCTGACTTCGGCCCTTCTTGCCTTCGACGATCTCTGCAACACCCCTAGTAACAACACCGCCTCGACCAGTTGCATAGGCAGTTCGAATAGACTCTTTACCGTAGATTACACCACCAGTAGGAAAGTCAGGACCCTTGATGAACTCTAAAAGGTCGTCAACAGTTGCATCAGGGTTATCGATAACATGCAGTTCTGCGTCTATAAGCTCCGATAGGTTGTGCGGTGGGATGTTGGTAGCCATACCGACGGCGATACCAAGCTGGCCGTTTAGTAGTAGGCTCGGTAGTTTCGCTGGCAATACTGTCGGCTCGGTTGTAGTACCGTCGTAGTTTTCTCTGAAATCTACAGTATCTTTATCAATATCTGCAAGTAACTCATCGGCTAACCGCGCCATCTTGGCCTCGGTATATCGCATGGCAGCTGGTGGATCACCGTCCATACTACCGAAGTTACCTTGCCCATTTACAAGCATATAGCGCATTGCCCATGGCTGAGCCATACGAACCATTGCATCATAAATACTAGAGTCACCATGAGGGTGGTATTTACCCATCACAGCACCAACAACGTTAGCGCTCTTTCGGTGCCTTGCACCACTCCGCAAACCATCTTCGTTCATGCTATACAAAATTCTACGGTGCACTGGCTTCATACCATCGCGAACATCAGGGAGTGCGCGATCGATAATCACACTCATCGAATAGCGCAGATAACTGTCTTCCATGACGTTTTCTACAGTTCTGCGCTCAACGCTTCTTGAGTGACCAGAGTCTAGATCATCTTCTGGGAGGTCTACCCCAAAGCGCCTTTCATCCATTGAAAGTTCTTTTGCTGGTTCAATATTTTTTTCGTCTGGTTCCATACTATATATCCAAGTCCTTCACGAATTTTGCATTAGTCTGAATAAAGTTCTTACGTGGTTCAACTTCTGAACCCATTAACTTGTTAAAGATTGCATCCGCCTTCTCGGCATCATCAACCTTAACCTGCACAAGAACGCGCTTCTCAGGGTTCATAGTTGTCTCGAACAGCTGATCAGCATCCATTTCACCAAGACCTTTGTAGCGCTTCTGTTCTATAAAGCCAGCTTGCTTGTAGCGCTCATCTTCAGGATTCACCTTGGAACCTTCTTTTTGACGTTCAGCAATCTTTTTGTCGAGCAACACCTCTAACTCATCTTCATCATAAATGAACACACTTGTCTTACGGCCAGCTTTCACCAGTTCGAATAATGGTGGCTTGGCTAGATACAAGTGACCACCATCTACTACTGGCTTCATGTAGCGGAAGAAGAACGTCATAAGAAGCGTGCTGATGTGGCTTCCATCAACATCAGCATCGGTCATAATGATGATTCGAGCATAACGAAGACCTGAAACATCAAAAGAATCCTCAATACCAACCCCTAAGGCCTTAATAAGGCTTAGTATTTCGTTATTAGCGAGCATTTTATCTAGTCGAGCACGCTCGACGTTCAAAACCTTACCACGTAGAGGTAATATTGCCTGAGTTTTACTATCACGGCCACTCTTAGCTGATCCACCAGCCGAGTCACCCTCGACTAAATAAATCTCGGAATTTGCCGGATCCTTACTAGAGCAATCAGCCAGTTTACCAGGCATGCTTGCACCTTCGAGAACACCTTTTCGGAGAATATTTTCGCGTGCTGCCCGTGCTGCCTTTCGAGCTCGTGCTGCAAGTAGCGCTTTACCGACGATCTTCTTTGCGACAGCTGGATGCTCTTCTAGGTAATAGTTCAGGTACTCAGCGAGAACTTGTTCAACATAACCACGAATTTCTGGGTTACCAAGCTTATTCTTGGTCTGGCCTTCAAACTGCGGATCAGGTAGTTTGACTAAAATAACAGCGGTCAGTCCTTCTCTCGTATCTTCACCCGAGAGGTTTTCTTCTTTTTCTTTTAGTAGTCCGTTCTTGCGAGCATAGTCATTCACTACTCTCGTTAATGCAGAGCGGAAGCCAGTAAGGTGCGTTCCACCGTCGGGGTTAAACACATTGTTAGCAAAAGCTTTGATAATCTCACTATAAACTTCGGTATATTGCAGGGATATTTCTACCTGGACATCTTTGACCTGTTTATCTATATAGAAAATGTCATCATCAACAACTTCTTTGCCGTGATTCAGATGCTTAACATAACTCTGAATACCGCCCTCAAAATAGAATCCATAGCGCTTGCCTGTTCGTTCATCTTCGAGGTTTGTTCTAATTCCTTTTGTTAAATAAGCAGCATGACGCAAACGATTAAGAACTGTGTCGTAATTAATCTTTGTCGTTTCAAAAATAGTCTCATCGGGGTAAAACGTAATCTCAGTACCGGTTTTTGTTGTTTTTCCAACAACTTTTAGGTCGGCTTTTGGTACTCCGCGCTCGTATTCTTGAGTATATATTTTGCCATCTTTATATACCGTAACAATTAATTTTGTTGAAAGAGCATTAACGACACTGCTTCCTACTCCGTGAAGTCCGCCAGAAACTTTATAACCACCGCCTCCAAACTTACCCCCGGCGTGCAAAACTGTCAGTACTGTTTCAACCGTACTCTTGCCCGTTTTTGGGTGAATGTCTACTGGAATACCTCGTCCATCATCATAAACAGATACACCGCCGTCGGCGAGAAGCTTAACATCAACGCGCGTTGCATGACCGGCCAAAGCTTCGTCAATGCCGTTATCGACTATTTCCCACACGAGGTGATGAAGACCTTCGACACCAGTTCCACCGATATACATACCAGGTCGCTTGCGAACTGGTTCTAACCCCTCAAGAACTTGAATTTGACCTGAATCGTACTCTTTTTGTTTGCTCATTATCAATAAACCCTCATAAGTAAACTAGTTTTTCCACACTTGATATTAGTATAGATGAAAAAATCACTTGAGACAATAATAATAGTCTTGTTTGAACACATGTTTTTATGGTTAAATAAGCGTAAGAATAATAAAAAACGAAAGCTAAAATGTTCAACAAACTACTCAGCAACCTCCCCTTTAACCCAAGTTTGATAGATCAGGTCTCGTTCTATAGTAAGCGTTTAAAAAAAGAATCCGCTATCCGGCGTGTTGGCTTCGCCTTCATAGCGATAACTATGTTGGTACAAATTTTTGCTATCGTCTCCCCGACAGAGGCTAGCAATCAATGTAGTAGCAACGACATAATCCGTTGTGGTTTTAGAAGCCGTGATGAAGCAGTCCAACGCTGTAATGAAAACACTGCGGGCTTCCGTACCATTATCGAGTACTACGGTATGAGCTGTACGTCACTTGCCTCTGCTTCAACAAGAACTATTAGTACCAATGAACAGGGTGATCAGCTGTTCTCAATGGGGCGCAACCCCTACTCAAAACGCGGTGAGTATCCTACCGATATCCCTGGCGCTGGGACATATTTCCTTCGTAACCTTTCTAGCTGGGGCATCTTTAATACCAAGGTGCTCAGTATGACTACTCCTGATGGCCAACCTTTTATGATCATGTACGATTGCGGAAACATTGTAATCAAGGGTCACTATAACCCCCCAGCAAAAGCAGAACCACCTGCACAGCTACAGTTTGCTAAGGTTAACGTACCTACAGGCACGGTAAAGCCTGGCGATGCAATTGACTACACATTAGTGTATGCAAATAAGGGAGGTACCGCCGCCTTCTTCTCAGTCAATGATCAACTCCCAGAACAACTTGAATTCGTCAGCTCTGAGCATGGTAACTGGGTCTTTGAAAGAACAGGTAGCACACTAAAGTGGTACAACAATACTCCTCCCTACTACACGTTCGGGAATACCGATGTGTTTGGGACGCCCGGATTTATAAAACTCCATACTCGAGTAAAGGCTAACGTGCCCTCTGGCACGACAGTTTGCAACAAGGGTTGGGTTGGTGACGTAGTTCCTGCAACTGGCCAAATTAGAACCTCCAATGAAGCCACTGTTTGCAATACTGTAGTCGTTGACTGTCCTGCCGGTACCCTCCCGTCAGGCAATGGAGAATGTGCCCCCGTGAAGGTGCCCGATGCTGCCTGCACATACTTGAAGCCTGTTAAGCAACTATCACGAACAAAGTTTGCCTTTGAGACCAAAGCGACAACAGTAAATAATGCAACCATAAAATCATATACATACAACTTTGGCGATGGCACTGCAGCACTCGTTAAGCAATCTTCAAAGACGACTGACGTCATCGAGAGTCACGACTTCAAGAAAGAAGGAACTTACAAGGTTAGTGTTGTCGTAGGTACATCAGTTGGCGACAAACCAGCACTGACTTGCCGTACGGAAGTCGAAGTAAAACCAGAAGAAAAAGTGCCAGCACCATTGCTGTCTACCGAGAAGAAAGCGAAGAACATTACGAAAGGTGTTGCTGATGCGAACGGAACTGTTGCTAATGCAGGTGATACAATTGAGTACTCACTTACTACGACCAACTATGGGCTCGGTGAATCAAAAAATACAATTCTAAAACCCGAGTTACTTGCTGACGTACTAGAATACGCTGATATCGACCTCTCTTCCTTAAACGGTGGGGTTTTCGAAACCAGTAGCCAAACACTCGCCTGGGATAAGCCGGTAACCATCAAGCCTGGTGAATCCGTAACAAAAACATTCAGGGTAAAGATTAAAGATCCTATACCCCAGACTCTCCGTCCTAATAACGCACCAGGTGGATCATTCGACATGACGCTAACTAACGTATACGGAAACACTATCGAGATAAAGTTACCCTCGACTGTACTCAAGACAACAGAGACAGTGACAACAAGCCTTCCAAACACAGGCCCAGGTGAGGCGCTTGTAATTGGTGCCGGCCTAACAACTGTCGTCGGTTACTTCTTCGCACGAAGTCGACTTATGGCCAAAGAGCTCGATATAGTACGCAATGAATACGCAACCACAAGTGGAGGAATGTAGATCATGTCAGAAAACGCACCAAAAAGTCACAACTCCGAGAAGTTAGTACATGAACAGCATGAAGTACATCGCGAAACACGCGAGCAACAACGTCAGAATCACGAATCAGGCACTGTTGAAACAGCCGAAACAGCAAAAGAAAAGCTTGAGACACTGCGTCACGAGGTAGCCGAGAAAGCGGTCAGCAAAGATGAATTCGTTGTCGACCAAGAAAAAGACCGTAGCAATACTTCTCAACCACTCATCAATAAAGAACTTAAAGGCGTAATGCTCACGAGAACGCTTGCCCGAATCCAGAAACAGCTTTCGCCTTCTCAGCGAACTTTTAGCAAGGTTATTCACAGTAAGCCAGTCGACACTATAAGCTCCGTTGGAGAGAAGACTGTGGCACGTCCATACGGGATACTCGGCGGAGCGTCACTTGCCCTACTGGGAAGTATCTTCTCAACGTTCTTATCGAAACAGTTTGGACTTAACTATAATCTTGTTCTTTTTATTCTATTATTCGTTGTCGGTTATGTTGTAACGACCTGTGTCGAAGGCCTACTTAGACTTCTTAATAAAGCAAAATAATACTCCGTCGATGATCCCGGCAGATGTTTGTTATTGATCCCTGTTATTTAGAATCACCGTTTCTTCTTGTTGATGAGAAGCGATCGGTTGATTCAAGTTAACAACACCATCCTGAGTAGTAGCCGAAACCTGGTATGGTTGCAGTGGCGCTGTTGTCGATTGACTTATAGGTTGGGGCATTGCGGTCTGAACTGGTGCAACAGGACTCAGCGCCTGGATAGGCTGGCTTTGTAACGTAGGCTGTGGAGCCTGGAGAGGCTGTGAAACGGTATTCTGGGGGGTGGATGGTGTATATGCTTGCAAAGACGGTTGTTGGGCTGTAGACGATGGCTGAGCAGGTTTTTGTGTTGTGGTTGCCTTACGTTTAGCCAACCACTCGTCTAGGAATGAGCCAGCACCTGGCGGCGTCGGAGCTTTTGCCTGTTGCCCCATGCCTGGTTTCGCTTGGCCTGGCTGACCAAATGAAGCGCCTGCAGGAGCCCTGGGAGCACTCGGCTTGGTAGCTAGACGAGCAAAGATCTCTTTCTCTACGAGCGCTTTCGGACGACCATATTTTGCGGCAGAAAGTTGTCTAAGTGCTTGGCCAAGATTTACGTTAGGTGTACCAAGCGGAGGCAATCCAGCCATACTGAAAGGTTGGGTAGGTACACCTCCGATGAGTGTTCGTACGACCGCATTGAAGCTCGGTATACGCAACAGGTCGTCCCCTTCAAACAGTGGCTGGAAATATCTTGACATAGCTTCGACGTCATTCTGCCCAATTCGATATGAGACAATCGTACCCATATTACCGAAGACCGCATCTCGTATCTCTTCTGAGAGCTGAGTTGTAAACTGGTTGGCTACGATTAGGTTCAGGTGATACTTTCGTGCTTCTGACATGATGGTAGCGAATGAATCCGTAGAGAAGTTCTGGAACTCATCAACATACAAACAGAAGTCTGGTCGTTCACTCTCAAGAACATTTGCCCTACTCATAGCTGCAGCTTGGAATTTCATAACAAAAATCATACCCATGAGCTTAGAGTTCAGGTCACCCGTCTTACCTTTACTAAGATTAACGAGTAATATTTTCTTGTTATCCATAATCTCACGAAGGTCAAAGGAACTTTTGGTTTGGCCAATAATATTACGCATCATTTCGTTAGAAAGGAATGCACCAAATTTGCTTACCACCCAACTTGTTACTTCGCCAGATTCGTTGGACCGTTGGGAATTTGGCCACTCTTTTGTCCAGAAATCGAGTACGTTCTGGTCGGTAACGTACTTGAGTTTAGCTTTCATAAAGTCTGGATCAATAAGTAATTTTGGAATATCGATAAATGTTCCACCCTGAGGGTCCGCCATTAAAAGTAAGGCACAGTTTCTAAATATATGTTCAAAGCGAGCACCTATCATACCCTGTCGGTTCGGATCGTAAAGCTTATATAAAATGTTGATGGCTTCCTGAATAAGAAAGTCTTTCTGAACAGTAGATGTAAATTCGAAGAGGTTAAGTCCCATTGGAAAATCCATTTCTGCAGGGCAGAAATAAATTACGTCTTCGGTTCGCTCTTTTGGCACCATTGACAGTAACTTCTCGGCCGTATCACCGTGCGGATCAACGAACGCAAAACCATCACCGTTCAGCATGTCCTGTATGGCAAGGTTTTCAAGAAAGGTAGACTTACCTGTTCCTGTCTGTCCAACAACATACATGTGACGCTGTCGATCACCAAGAGTCAGACGAATTGGCTTCTTTGCACCTCTGAAAAGGTTATATCCCAGGAGCAACCCCTCTTCAGGAATATTACGAGGCGCATCAACCTGCTTTGAAGCCTGACGCTCCAACTGTGATGTTGGAATATTCTTTTGGTCAGGAAAATGGAAGAGAGTAGCGAGCTCAACTGCATTTAGAACATTTTGGTTGCTCTCAGGTGGAAAGAATCGCAAAATAAAAGCAGTCACAAAGCTTTCCATGTCCTTTGCAACAGTATACTTAAAGCCGTTCTTACCGGGTGCGTCATACAAAGAAAACGCAGCTACAATATTTCGTAAAATTGTCTGAGATCGCTGGGAAATATTTGATGAAGCCACTACTCTAATGAGAACTTCATATCCTGGGTATCGTGTCTTGTCGTCAATCGCATCAAGAATCGATTGGTCGAGGCTCGATAGTTCTGGTTTTTTACTGCCCTGTTCACCACCTCCCGACTTATCCTCTGGGGGCTTTACTGCCGCACCAACTAACTGTTTAGTCCACCACAAGGCGTTAGAAGAAAATCCCTTCTTGTCTTTGTCACCCTTTCGCTTACTAGAAGCAATACTTTGAGCACCTTTACGCCATGATGGATCTGCAGGTCGAAGTAATATCTGAATACCTGCGCCGTCCTCTTTATCTAGTGTTGAGAGCGCATTAAGTAATGACTGCATTGCGTCACGTTTTATCTCTTGATAGGTTGCAATAGGATATCCATAATGCTCCTTTAACGACAACTCTCCTCCGATTGTTCCAGCGAGTCGGCCAACGGGGCTAAATATGTTGTACTCCTCAACTTCCTCAAGCTGTGCAGTTGGATATGCACTTATAACTGCCTGCTTTACGATATCAACCAACGCAACAGGTACGGCCGCATAGAATTTTACGACGCCATTTGTACCTATGATTTCAAAGGAAAAGTGCCTTTGGCCATAAAATTTGCTCTTAAATCCTTTTGTAACAGTACTGGCGATAATACTATAGAGAATCTGTGCCTTCGATATGTTTTCTTCCGTTACATCACGATTATCACGACCATTTCCCTGGATATCCTCGCTCGATGGGGGAAGATGGATAAGAAGTGGCACCATCTTGAGACCACGTTCATAATTCTTTTGCTCACGCAGTAATTTCCTGGAGTGGAGATATATAATAAACGAACTAACTGCAGTTAATACTATGAATATAAGGAATAGTACAAGTGTAAAAGGCATACTTATGTTTCGCTAACTTTAATGTCTTTATTGTATCTCTTTTTTATGTAGTCAACCTTATATTTATGGAGCTCTTTACTCTGTTCACGTGGATCATCTTTTGTCTTAGCCACAATCTGCTTAGCCCTGTTGACCCATTCTTTCTCGATCAAATCTACATCGTCGGCAATCTGCGGTGCATCGCTACTTACTCCAGCTTGCGACCTTGGGGCTGTACCCGCTACAGTAGCCTGTGATCGAGTCTGGCCAGAGATATCAGATGGGCTTGAACCCACAACATTCTGTGTCTGTGGTGGAACGGGCGCAGGAATACTTCCCTGCGTAAATCCAGCGGATGCCTGGTCGGTCTTTTGTACTGGGTTTTGGGCATGATTTTGTTGTAAGTCCATTACAGACAATTATAACAGATACCACAAATTGCTACCGTTAATTCGTAGTCTTGGTGGAGATTCTTAACTTCCCTGCATAGAATGATGCAACGGCCAAGAATATTACGACCAAGAGGACGTCCTTGCTATTCAGCTGGTCAACTGAGCGCAACAAGATAACTGTACATATGAGCCCCGAGAATCCTGCGGAATAGATCAGGTTACACCTCTTATGCGTATCTTTATCCTTTTGAAATTTACCGATCAATAGATGCGCAGTGAATGACATGCACACAAATAGCCATACGATTGGGACAATAATTACATATATGGGTAGCTTGCTCGGATTTGTGAAAGCCAAAAATATTAGGAGGATAACGTACATCAGTATCGTTATACGTATCAGGTTTCTATGTAAAAATTGTGTAGCCATAATAATTATTCAGTCGCATTGGTTTAATATTTGTGTTGGTTATAAAAAGAGAGTTGGTTGTATTTTTTTGGAGCCGGACGGTAAATCCGCTTGACTAAAATAAACTATTAGAGCGCTTACCGTCCTGGCTGTGACTGACCGCTCTTTCCGCGGTTACGCGGCGAAGAGCGAAGAAGAGATTTGTAAGTTTTTGTTTTAAGCTTACGTTAAATACCATACGTTATGATAATGCTTATGTCAAACATAATATGTTGTTATTATAATAACGTTCATCTGTTTCATGTAGAGTTAGGTCCTCATACGCATACATTTTTAGATGTATTTTAGACAATGATTATTGTTCTGAAGTATAATTTTCCTCCTCGTTTGCGTCAAAATAGCTCATAAATTACATCGGAATACTCACTACTAATAGCTCGTGTTCGTTGTACAAAAATACAAAAATACTACGCATTTTGTGAATACTTTTTGATGAATTTTAGCCTCGACCATA
>CAYJDY010000016.1:0-4445 GCA_964369045.1 uncultured Candidatus Saccharibacteria bacterium | reverse complement strand
AATGCAAAAAGTTATGCACAGGTTTATTTAGATTTTAGCCACAAACGTGTTGACAGTTAAAAAGACAATTTATAAGATAGGCGTAGTACTTGAATAAAAAAAGTGCTCAAAAACAAAAACGACTTCGTAACAACGGCTTCTCGCAAGCCGTTGTTCCACCAAAAACGGTGAGTCATCAAAAAGACAAAACAACAAAACAAATCAAAAATATAAAAACAGCCCTCCTCGCAAAGGGCTGTTTTTATATGCTTTTGTTTAACAAATAAAAGTCCTGTATAACGAATAATTATGAGCGCAAAATCTCTGAGCGTGATTAGCAGCGGGATGACTGGCATAGTAATTGATGTTGAATGTCAGCTTAGTAAAGGACTGCCCAGTATGACTATAGTCGGCATCGCTAGCAAAGCAGTCGATGAATCAAAAGAGCGAATTAGAAGCGCATTTATAAACTCAAACCTAGCCTTCCCTCGCAAACGGATAACCATCAACTTAGCGCCTGGGGATATACCTAAAGATGGTACCGGGATCGATCTAGCAATCGCGTCCGCAATTCTATTTGCGTCAGAGCAAGTGCACTTTGACCCAGCGGATTCGGTATTTATTGGTGAACTAGGACTAGAAGGTGCTGTACGCCCGGTTCGAGGAATCATTGGCAAAATACTACGAGCGAAAGAATCAGGGATAAAGCAATGCTTTATCCCGTACGCCAACCTTAAACAAGCTAGTTTGATTGAGGGGATCACCCTATACCCCATTTCTTCACTGCAAGAGCTCTATCTACATCTTACTGGCACTGAGGTACTCACTTCCAGCAAGCTAAACTATTTTGAAGAACAAACTATTCCGAATACAAATACCATCGATATCTGTGAAGTTGCCGGACAGGTTACTGCGAAACGGGCGTTGGAGATTGCAGCGACTGGTGGTCATAATGTACTCCTTAGCGGCCCGCCAGGCACGGGCAAGAGTATGCTTGCAAAGGCATTTAGAGGCCTCTTACCGCCCCTTTCGCTTACTGAAGCTATCGAGGTCACTCAATTACACAGCCTCGCTGGAATAGACGTAGAATCAATGATTACCCTACGCCCCTTTCGCTCACCACATCATACTGCAAGCAATACCTCAATTGTAGGAGGAGGACAATATCCGCGACCTGGCGAGATCAGTCTTAGCCATCGTGGCGTACTGTTCTTAGATGAACTACCTGAGTTTCATAGAGCGACGATTGAAGCGCTTCGCCAACCGCTTGAGGATAGAGTGATCACGATAGCACGTTCTCGGGGTAACATCGAATTTCCAGCAAACTTTATGCTTATCGCAACAGCAAACCCTTGCCCGTGCGGATACTATGGCACTGCAACCGAATGCAGTTGCCCTGCATCATTAATTGAACGCTACCAGCGAAAACTATCAGGGCCTATCATCGACCGGATCGATATGTTTATACCTGTTCATGAAATAAATCACGCAGAACTTCTGCAGGTGACCCACTCACAGGAAACAAGTAGCACAATACGGAAACGCGTAGAGCAAGCTCGGGTGGTGCAAGAATCGCGGTTCGGTAATCCGCTAGAACTGAATGCTCAGATGAACAATAAACAAATTAGGAAGATGGCCTTACTATCATCCTCTGCTACGGATTTACTCAATACTGCCAGTGAAAAGCTACGGATATCAGCTCGTAACTACATGCGCATTATAAAGGTTGCTCGAACCATTGCAGACCTGGATAGCTCACCTACTATTGAGGTGGCTCACATGAGCGAGGCTCTCCAGTATAGGCATAAGCAGGCCGAACTTTCGCGAATAAGCGCTTGACCCCTGTTGATTTCTTTGCTACACTTGTGTCTAACCTTAATCGATGCAAGGAGCAAGCAATCGCCAAAATAACCCGCTTGAATCAGATGATTCGGGCATCTCAGTTACGAGTGATCGACCAGGACGGAAAGCAACTCGGAGTACTATCCCGCGCGGAAGCACTACAGTTGGCGGAAGAACAAGAGTTGGACCTCGTTGAGATTTCACCAGAAGCTAGTCCTCCAGTTGCAAAAATTATTGATTGGGGAAAGTTTAACTATCAAAAGACGAAGCAACTACAAAAAAATAAGCGTAGTGCAAAATCATTTGAAGTAAAGCAGATGCGTTTTGGGTTAAAAATTGGTGAGCATGATTTAGAGGTAAAATGCCGGAAAATCACAGGTTTTCTTGAGGCAGGCCATAAAGTTAAGATCACCGTTTTCTACCGAGGACGTGAACTTGCACATAAGGATTTGGGCTTTAAGCTCGCAGATAAAGTAATCGCTGGTTTTGGTGACACGATCGCAGTCGATCAACAACCACAGTTAAGCGGAAAACAGTTAAGTTTTGTGATTAGGAGTAACAACAATGCCAAAACTAAAAACCCATAGCGGGACAAAAGATCGAATAAAAGTGACTAAGAACGGTAAGGTTCTACGACGTCATTCAATGAGTAATCACTTCTTGCAGAAGAAAAGTGGTGCACGTAAACGCGGTCTAGCTGGGCTAGAGCCAGTTGATGGTAAAGCCAAAAAGACCCTTAAACAGATGCTAGGAGCATAAAGATATGCGCGTAAAGAGAGGCGTCACTAGTCACGCACGACACCAGAAGATTCGTAAAGCTACCAAGGGTATGACCCGTGGTAACCGATCAAGTATAAAGCGTGGACGACAGGCCGTTACAAAAGGCTTGCAGTTTGCATACCGTGACCGTCGTAATAAAAAACGTACCTTCAGGGCACTATGGAATGCTCGCATTAATGCAGCCGCCCGTATTAATGGCACTACGTATAGTCGCTTTATTGCAGCCATCAAGGCAGCAAACATTACGATAGATCGAAAAATCCTTAGTGAATTAGCTGTCAACGAGCCAGCTGCTTTTGCTGCCGTAGTAAAAGCTAGCCAGAAATAACACAAAAGTCCTTGTCATCAACTATAACCACTTTACTCCAAAGTGGTTATTTTTATGGTATAATACTAGTGTTAGGCTATCGACTAATCGCCCTTTCGAGGGAGGAAAGTCCGGGCAGCATAGGGAGATGACAGTTGCTAACGGCAACCGGGGGAAACCCTAGGGAAAGTGCCACAGAAACTAAACCGCCCTGTTTACAGGGTAAGGGTGAAAAGAGCGAGGTAAGAGCTCGTAATTTACATCGGTGACGATGCAAAATGGTAAACCCTGTCTGCTGCAAGGAGGTGTGCTCATTTTCGCTCAACAGCGGAGGCTTCCCGCCAGAGCACGCCATTACCCGCTTGATCCTATGAGCAATCATAGGGCTAGATAGATGATTAGTGCCAATTAGCAATAATTGGAACAGAACCCGGCTTACACATAGCCTGACACCTTAGAACTCGATATTCACCTCGAGTTCTATTTTTTTGTCAGAGGTGCTTGTATATCTAATATTTCATTCACGATCGTATCTGCGCGTCTATTATGCTCGCGTGGTACATACGTAAATGTAACGTGTGGTATACGAGAAGCTATATCTTTTACGGAGTTGTGTACGGGAATAAGGTCAGTGTTCTTCACTTTGTAGATCGCCTTCATCTGGTTAATTACCAACGTACTATCCATAAAGACATGAACAGTATCCGCATTACGCTTATGCGCGACTTCTAGCCCCATCTTTAACGATTGGTACTCTGCTTGATTATTTGTGGTAACACCTAGGAACAGGCCTCCACTTTTTATAATAGAGTCCTCCATATCCATTAGTACATAGCTGGCTGCAGATGGTCCTGGGTTGCCTCTCGACCCTCCATCGGTGTACAGCTTATACTCATCCCCTACAGTTGCAGGTGCAAGGTCTGTACCGACAGTGTTTTTTCTATAAGTAAACCGGACAATCTTCACGGGAGTCTCTTCGTTCACTTGCTGTCCGTAGTATGTTCGATATTTCTTAAGCAGTTCGCTTAATGGCAAGAGCTGTTCGCTGGGCATCATGTCTTGCTGAACGATCTGACCAAGTTGTTTCTCGAGTATACTCGTTATCTGCCCCGTGCCTACTGGTTTCCAGCTCGCAGGTTCAAGCGGATTGACCTTACTTATGAGCGTAATTGTGTCATTTACATGAAGGTCTTTATCATCGTTAATACGCCATGTAGCATTCTCCGCCCCATCCATAAGTAACTCAGCAAATTGGGGATCAAGTTTAAGCGCTTTCATTATCTAAATTATCTCACACAGCTCAGATTTTACGCAGAGTTAGGCTATACTAGTACCTGTTCTTTGACGTATAAAACATTGGGTGTAGCGCAGCTACCATGAGACAAACCTATGGTTTTTCTCATTACGCAGGAAAAAATGAAATATATTTTTTTCGGCTGCTCTTTTCCTTCTAAGAATAATATCGGGGTGTAGCGCAGTTGGTAGCGCGTACGGCTGGGGGCCGTGAGGTCGCAGGTTCAAGTCCTGTCACCCCGAC
>CAYJDY010000015.1:8410-18454 GCA_964369045.1 uncultured Candidatus Saccharibacteria bacterium | reverse complement strand
TGCCCGACAAAAGAAAATACCCCACCTTTTCAGGTGAGGTATTTTATTTGGTGGGTGATGAGGGACTCGAACCCCCGACCCCCTCGGTGTAAACGAGGTGCTCTAGCCAGCTGAGCTAATCACCCTGGTGCGCGAAAGAGGACTTGAACCTCCACAGGATTTCTCCCACTACCACCTCAAGGTAGCGCGTCTACCAATTCCGCCATCCGCGCACAAAGGAAATGGTTGTAAAAGAACCTCACTATGGTACTGGTTTTGGCTAAAAAAATCAACTGTTTAACAGATGTTGAGCACTGGTGCTAAGAGCGAGGAAGATGGTCGGCGAGATGCTCCATGGAATATTCGTGACGAAGCAGTGGCTTGATGTCGTCGACAGTGACGTCGATTTTTACGCCAGGGTTCAAAATTCCATAAGGATCGAATATGAGTTTGGCTTTCTGGAAGATGGTGTATATCGCGTCTCCGTAGAGCTTATTGAGGTACGGTGCGCGTAAACGGCCGTCGCTGTGTTCGCCACTAGTACTTCCACCCATGCCAATAACCATGGTGTAGTATTCATCGATAATCTTGAATACTTTCTGTCGGTCGCCGACCTGGCTGAGGTCGAGGAATGGTTGCATGTGCAGGTTTGCGTTGCCGGCGTGGCCCCACATAGCGACCTTGAGATTATACTTTTCGAAAAGAGCATAGACGTTCTTGATGTACTCATGAATTTTGCCGTTAGGTACAATGCCGTCTTCGATGATTGGCAGCGCTTTGAGATTGCCCTCGCTATGCGAGATAACGGCTGCGGCACTGTGACGAATCTTCCACAACTCTTCTTTTTCATGGTCGTCTGTCTCGAGTTGGTATGTAACCTGCAGTTTCTCGAGAATTTTGGTGGCCTTTTTGGCCATACGTTTTTGCACTCGTGCATTGGCATTATCGAATTCGATAAGCACGATGAGCTTGTGGAAGGGCTTGCTGACGATACCTTTGAGCTGGTTTGGATTGTGCTCGTCGAGGAACTTGAGTAAGTTCTCGTCTACGAGTTCCATGGCACTCGGAGTCTCGGGCAGCTTGCTAATCTGTTCGATCGCCTGCTCGGCGACCTGCAAGTCTTCGAAGAATGCTGCGATCAGCGTAGTGGCTGGGTTGTACGGTGCAGTGGCAATAGTTGCTTCGGTGACAATACCTAGTGTGCCCTGTGAGCCAACAATGAGTGGCGTGAGGTCGAACGATCCATCTTTGCGCTTCACATCAAGCAGATCGTATCCTGCTGAGTTCTTACTGACGTTTAACTTGGTATCTTGAATGGTCTGTTTATTTTCTTCGAGTAGTGCATCGAGTGCGCGGTAAACTTCGCCTTCGAACGAGGTAAGGCCCATCTTCTTGTTTAATTCTCGCTTACTGATTCGTTTGGTTTCGATGACTTCTCCGTTAGCCAGTACGACACGGAGGCCCTTAACGAAGTCACGGGTACAGCCATACTTGAAGGTCTTTTCGCCACTGGCATTGTTGGCAATGGCACCACCGACAGTACTGTATTCCATGCTCGATGGATATGGTGGCAGGAATCGCCCGTGAGTATGCAGAGTCTGCTGCAGCTTGCCATAATTAATTCCTGGCTCAATAATTACATCACCTGTTTTGCCATCGAACTCCAAGATGCGGTTCATATGTGCCGGGAAAACCATCACGGCTCCGCTACCTACAGCAGCGCTACCTTGGTCGGTACCCATACCACGTGCCGTAATTGGAATGATTCGGCCTCGCTCGGCAAGCTGCCAAGTAAAGCGAGCTGTTTTACGAACATCGCCTTCGTTACGTGGATATACAACTAGTGAAGGAGTGACGGTGAAGACACCGCCGTCGGTCGAAAAGTACTTTCGGATTGCTGGTGTGTGTAATACCTCACCACTTAAATGTTCTTGAAGATATTGCGCAACTTTACTCATGAATCCTCTATTTTACAGATATTAGCATTAGTGTTTCTGCCATTAATGATAGCACATCCCAACCTGTCGTCAGCAAAGATTTATTAATCAGAAATCAACGTAATAACTGTACCTGGTCGTCAATGCTTGAGTGAATGGACGTAATAGATTAGAATACCCGAGTTACTGATCTTCTTTTGATGCCGCGATGGCGGAATTGGTAGACGCGCTAGCTTCAGGAGTTAGTGGGGGCAACCCCGTGGAGGTTCAAGTCCTCTTCGCGGCACCAAAATAAGATCATGAAATGTTAGCTTTCATTAGCTTATTTTGCTATTACAATGAAGTCTTGAACCTCCGTACCCGCAGGGTGGAGGTCGTGGAGCGCACCGACTCGCAGGAATGTATTCCGAGAATCGGTGCGTGGAAGAATCCTTCGGATGATAGCTCCTCTTCGCGGCACCAAAATAAGATCATGAAATGTTTACTGGTGTTTTAGTTTACTGGCGTTTTTTCAACGATGGGCTGATCACTTTCACGGATCATCCAATTTGTGACGTTATTAAAACGGTCGGCGCCATTGTTCATGCTGGTCTGGCCGAAATTAAACAGTGGGTCGTGCACAACATACAGGTAGCGTGGCTGGTACAGGGCAATTGCTGGTGCATCATTCGTCCATGCCTGCAAGAACGGCTTGTACTTGACTACGCGAACTGCTGGGTCGCTACGCGTTCGACCACCTTCGAGTGCTTTGTCGCTAATACCCGAGCTGTACTCCGAGAAATTCAACCGATTAGGTGAACGCAAGTCGGCCTGAGAGCTATGCCAATAGGCGAACACGTCTGGGTCTGGACCAGAAGCAATGCCGTACAGCAGAGCATCGTAGTTATGTACCGCCAAGGCTGACTGTAATTCATTATCTTTTTGTGGAGATAGTTCTACGTTCACTCCCAGGGCTTTCCATTCTTTTTTAAGCTCACGCGATACTGAGTTATAGGTCGTGTTGCTCTGCGTGGTCAACACAAAGGTCAGTGGTTTTCCGTCTTTGTAACGGGTGCCACCAGCACCTAACTTCCAGCCTGCTTCGTCCAACATCCCGGCCGCCAAAGCAGGATTACCAGACTTTTGGACAATCGACTTATCGTAACCTGCCTGGCCATTCAGAAGTGGGCCATTGCTTGGCAATACTGGTCGGTCAATTGTTGCTAGGACTTTTTTAGTATCGATACCATAGCTGAGCGCCTGGCGAACTTTGACGTCGTTGAATGGTGCCTGAGTATTTTTAAAGAACACCATAACTTGGCTGGTGAGAGGAACGTTGTAGTCACGTACTGAAGAGTCTTTTGTTAGAGAACCTGGTAAAGCCGTCATGCCCGCTGCTGCATTGATCTCGCGTTTTTCGAAAGCATTTACCAGCGTGTCTTGCGTCTGGAAAGTTCGGATAATAATCTTGTCGAGCTTTGGTGAGCCGCCGACATAAGTCTGATTTGGGACAAGTGCAATGCGTTGTTCACGTTCTTCGGGGTTGTTGCCGACTACCTCGATTGCTTCCCATTTGAATGGCCCAGAGCCAATCGGCTTATTGGTGTTAAATGATATAGAACGAAGTTGCGAAACAGGCACACCTTCTAGCAAATGCTTCGGCACAATACCGTTGGTCATAGAATATGGAAATGAGGTCAAGATACTTGGCAGTGTAAACGTCACCGTCTTTGCATCGATGGCGTTTACTTTGATACCCGCCCAACTGCTCGCGAGTGGTGATTTAGCATCCGGATTCTGAATCATGCCATAGGTGTAGGCCACGTCTGCGGCGGTTAGCGGTGTGTCGTCGTGCCAGCGCAGGTTATCATTGAGTACGACGGTATATGTAGTGCCTCGCTCGTCGACGGTCCAAGACTTTGCAAGCTCACCAACCAGCTGGTTATTCTGGTCAAATTTAAACAGACCGGCAAATACCAACCTTCCAACACTGTTATCTACACTGCTGGCAGCATAGAGTGGGTTGGCATTGGTGAATGAGCCTAGAATTCCTTCGGTAAAGATGCCGCCAGCTGCAGGCTTGGGTACTTGGTAGTAGGCACCTAGGCTTCTGTTCTGCAAAAATACCCCACCAATTAACAGAACAAAGAGCACTACCCATCCTGCAATAAATCGTCGTACTTGTGTGAGTCGGCTGAGGCGTTTAAAGAGATGTCTCTCCAGGTTATCTTCTGCCTGATAGCCAAAGTCTTCTACTTGCTTTTGCTTGCGACGAAGTTTACGGCGCCAGCGCAGCTTTGTAGTACGATCGATCATGAACCCACCTTTACTTACGCTAATATACCCAAGATCAGCGAAACACCAAATACGGTCACAATTAAAATTGTAATCTGGTGAAGCGTCTTGTCGGAACCACGGCGAACACTGTGTACTTCGCCACCACCACCCAAGCCGGCACCGAGTGATGCACCTCTGGTTTGAACTAATATCAGAATTGTGGCCAAAACGGCAGAACCTATGGTGATGTAGTTAAAAATATTCATGTAGTTCTTTTATTGTATCGCAGTATCAGACCTCTCGCAAAACAAATCAGAACGAATCATAGCCACGCTTAAATACATAGCTTTATCTTTCTTAATACGTGAGTTGCATATCTGAAGTTAAATAGTATGATATGTGATATATGTCAATCCCGTTCACGACCTCATCACGTAAAATATTTGCTTCCAAACCAGAAGTTGACTGCCCTGCACAAACAATGCCCGCAGAAAAAATTACGGTGAGATTCAATCGTAAGGCCAAACTATCGATACTCGAAGAACGTACCCAGGGTATTGTGGCAGTTGTTGGGCCAATCGCCTGTGAACTCTGTAGTATTAAGTGCAGGGATGCCTATGTAGGCATCGCTTCCGAAGATTCGGTAGCTATGCTTAAGAGGCGGGGCGTCAGGGCAATCGAGACGCCTGTGTCTCTGCCTCTTCCTAGTATGTTGCGTGGTATTGAAGTCGCTATTGACAAGAATAAAGAAAATAAACCCGGGAAAGTCGTCAAGAAAACCGAACCAGCACCCCTCTTTGGCCCCCGGAAATCTAGCGAAAAACGAGTGTCAGAACAAGCTCAATACTTTGGCGGCTGGAATGCCAGAATGATAAATCAAATCGTCGACTATGCCCTCGATCTTCATGCCGCCGCAGTTGTTACCCCAAATCAAGATGGTAGCCTCGAACTTCATGACTTTTTCCAGGACGAATTAGCGTGCGGGCCCCTAGCGACTCCTGAGCAACCCACCACGCCTGTAGAGATTTTTGAGGTAGACCCAAGCAGACATACCAACGAGTCCGACGGTAAACACCGGATGTTCTAGGCTATTTTTCCTCAAGTATCGTCGTAACTAAATAATTAACCAGGCCAATTACCATTCCAGCCAACATTGCTGCTCCAAAGTTGGTTATGTGAAGCGGTGAGTACAGTTTGCTGACCAGCATAACCATAAGCCCGTTTATAACTATCATGAACAGTCCCAGACTAAACAGAATTGCTGGCAAGGACAAGATGATAATGAATGGCTTTATAACTGCGTTCATGAGCGCTAGTATTAGCCCAGAAATGGCGATGACACCAAATCGTTGATCATAACTGATGTTGTCACCCAACAAAAATGCGGCGATCCACAGACCCAGTCCGCAAACAAACCAACGAATTAGAAAACGCGCAAACGGTTTTTTCATAGTTATGCTTATTGTAGCATACGTCAGATTTTTCGTTTACTTCCTCATTCCCATGCTTAAGCCTACGATTTTACTATAATGCCGAACTCGCGAGCAATGTATGGCGCCAAATCATAAAGTTGCTGCTGACTAATTACTGCGCCTTTGAGGTTCTCAATGCCGGAGATTATGCTTAGTTCAGAGCTGCTGAAATCAACATCTTTTAATTTGGATTGTGAGAGTTCGATTTTTTCTATAACGCAGTTTTCGAATATAACATTCTTTAGATCTGCTTCGTAAAAGTCTGCATCGTTAAGGATACAATCTTTGAAAAGTAATGTGTGGCATTTTGAAAATCGAAAATTGACCAGCTCGAACTTGCAGCCGTGAAACTGAACATTCTTGAGTGTACTTTTCTGAAACTGCGTACCACCAAAACGAGACCCTTTGATCGACACCTTGTGCCAACTTGATTCTGAAAAATCAGCTGCAATAAAACTACTTTGATTAATCGATACGTCCCCTAGCGATAGCTTCTCCAGCGTGGAATTATCTAGATCTACCTTGTCTAATCTGGAGGATTGTATTTCTACAGCTTTTTGCTTCAGGTTACTAAGGCTGACACCCTCAATAAGAACATCCTCTATAACCTGGTCTTCGGCAAATACTGTTTTTATGTCTTGAAGTTTTGTTAGCTCCGAAGGAACACCTGGCGCGACAATCTTCATATAAGCTCTCTCGGGAGATGCTTGGTTAATATTTTGATACCGGTTTGCGTGAGCACTATATCGTCCTCAATACGCACTCCAATTCCCTCTTCGGGAATATAGATACCCGGCTCTACCGTGATAACAACGCCAGGTTCGAGTGGACGATCATAGTCACCCACGTCGTGAACATCAAACCCAAGAAAGTGTGAGGTGCTATGTGGGTAATATTTGCGAATCTCAGCTGGCTCGACATTTTTTATGAGTCCAAGCGCACGGAGTTTTTCGCCCATGAACTGACGGATGTGTTGTTCGTATTCGCGTGGCATGATACCTGGCTTAAGTAGTGAATAGGCATAGTCTTGGACTTCGCAAACTGCCTGATGTACTTGCTTTTGTCGTTTGGTGGCCGTACCACGAGCGAAGGTGCGCGAAATATCTGCAGCATAGCCGTTCACGCTCGCACCAACATCAAAAAGTAGTAGCTCGTCATTCTTAAGTACATCGTTATTGTCCATGTAGTGCACAATGCATGCATTAGCTCCGCCAGCCACAATAGAATCAAAGGCCAGGCCCTCGGCACCATTAGTACGGAATCCGTGTGCTACATCAGCATCCGCCTGGTATTCGAACGTATAGGAATTTACTTTTTGCTTAATGTCTTCCAGGGTTTTTATAGTGATGTCGATAGCCGACTGAATAGCAGCAACTTCTGGAGCTTGTTTGACCATACGCAACGCCCCAAACTGGCTTCTTAGATCAACCAGCTCGATGACACCGTTAGCTTGTTTGATTTTGTCTACCAGCACGCTACGGGCGGGGTTTGTATAAAACCCAATCTCTTCGATGTAGTGCGGTGATGGCGTGAGCGTAGCCACATTTTTGGATTTTTTGAGTCGCTTCCCCAGCAACTCCCAGCCTTCTTTCTGTCCTAAAACTTTTGTTATCCCCGAAATAGCACTTAGCCGGGTCGGGTCTAATGCACCGTTAAAGTGCAGCTGATACTCGGACTGGTTCGGCAAAATAAGATACTCCTGGTCTCCATCTAGCACTACAATCACATCTGGCTCGTTAATGCCCGTTATGTACCAAAAATTACCATCCTGTTTGAATGGATAGGTCGAGTCAGTCGACTGCTGCAATAGACCATTGGCAGTCAGGATAATCGGTGCTGTACCTTGAAATAACTTTCGAAGACGATTACGATTACCGACGAAAAAATCAGAATTAAAATGATCTGCCATGTAAGCCCATAGTATACGCGACTTGCACCGACTTGGCACATGCATTCCTTGGCAGGAGTTCGAGTAATGTACGAGGTCCGTCCTCGTACATATAAAAGGGGCTTGCGCACAGGGGGAGGCGGAGCCCCTTTTAAGGTACTATCGATCGACCGGAACTGGCGTATCGTCAGACTGCTGGCTCTTTGTATCTGCCCGCAGGTACTGCCGTAACACAGTTGCCTTCTTCTCGCCCAAAAGTACTACCAGTTCGTCTTTTCGAGCCTGCTGTACACCACGAAGACTGCCGAACGTTTTGATCAGTTTTTTGCGCGTAGTAGGGCCGATACCAGGGACATCGTCTAATATACTGGCCGTTTGCCGCTTCACTTTTAGCACGCTGTGGTAGCTAACCGCAAAACGATGTGATTCGTCACGTATTCGTTGTAATAACTTAACGATATTACTGTTGTTCGGAATGTCCACCAGTGTAAAATCTTCGCTCACTCGGCTAAAACTACGCAGCTTCAGGACTGTTTTTGGGTTTAACGTGGTTGCAGGCCAATCATTGCGCACCACAATTTCTTCGTGTTTCTTAGCGAGTCCTATGGCCGGAATCTGTAAATCTTTTTCGCGCAACACTGATAGTGCGGCCTCTAACTGCCCCTTACCGCCGTCAATCAATAGCATATCAGGCTTACCCCACGCCTTGATGTTTTTGTCGCTAAACCGCCGAGTCATGGCTTCGCGCATATGCTCGAAGTCATCATTATTTTGCATACGCGACTTGAATTTGCGGTAGTTCGATTTGTCGGCTACGCCGTTTGTGAACACTACCATGCTGGCTACTACGTCCGTGCCGCTCATGTGGCTTATATCGTAGCCTTCGATTCTACGAATCCTCCGCAACGTTCTGCCCTGATTACTGCCAGAGGCAGCACTCTGGGGCGAACTTTTGGCGAATTGCTTCCTCGAAGACAGCCTCGTGTTGCTCGACGTATCATCAATACGACTTGCTCCGCTCGTAGCCGTCTCTCCTGGCACTTCACTCAAATGCGAAGCCTTCGGTTCTTCGTATAAACTTAACAGTTCTGCAAGTTCGATGAGAGCATGATCTTTGCTAAGGTCCATGAATTCCTTGTCGCTAAACAGCACTCGCCTGTCGAGTTCCCGAAGTGAGCGTACTTGATCACGAATCTTAGCCGCCGTTTCGAAATCTGCCTGTTTGGATGCCCTTCGCATGTCGACTTCTAGTTCGTGTACTAACGTGGTCCGTTGACCCTCCAACACGCGCACTAGTTTTCGAAGCGAAACCTTGTAGGCCTTTTCGTCTAGCTCGCCCGTTTCTGGCCCTGGGCATAAATGCAGATGGACCAGCAGACAAGCGCGCTTTGGCAATACGGTATGCGTCGAGTATGGGAATATTTTTCGTAGATATTTAAGAGCGCGACGCAGAGCGATAGTGCTCAAGAATGGTCCGTAATAAGTTGCGCCATCATCGAGTGGACGGCGCGTGGTAGTAACGTTTGGGTATTTGCTCTTGAAGTCTATGCGCACATAGCTTTGGCTTTTGTCATCTCGAAGCAAGATGTTGTAACGTGGCATGTAACGCCGAATGAGTTCGGCCTCCAGGAACAAAGCTTCGAATTCACTGTCAACAACCTGCCAGTCGGTGTCTTCGATTTCGGCCACGAGTAGTTCTGTCTTTGGGTCTCGATTGCGAGAGTTTTGGAAGTACTGACGCACACGATTTCGTAGCACCGCGGCTTTGCCGACATAGATAATCTGACCCGTTACGTCCTTGTGGAAATATACACCAGGGCTTTTGGGCAGATCTTTGAGCTTTTTTTCGAGTCTATCGTTCACCAGTACAGTATAGCGTGCTAGCTCTGTTCTTCGAAAGTGAAGGTATGCTGCGAACAATCACGGATGCCTTCGAAGTTGGTGTCGACTTGATCGTTACCGGTTTCGTATTTTTTGATGACGTCTCGAACACCAGACGTGAAAGCCTGTGAAGCACGACCATAGTTGGCATCTTGTTGGTCATCAAGATCGGGGAAATTGACCTTGATCTGTTCATCAGGGACGTCTGCCGGAATGTTGCCATGAACTCGTTCATCTTGCTTAATGCCGGTAATAATAGCTCGCTCGCCTTCCTTGCTGCTCACAGCACAAGCTGTAGCCAACTGACCAGCAAGCTGCGTGGTTACGACGGCGATATTCATGGCCCTGTTAGGCTCATCCAGGTTGCCACAAATATCAAACGTGCCCAGCTCTCGGTCGAATAATATTGGTGTCTTGGTCCAGTCTACGAATGATGGCGTCATGTTCATGTCGCCTTCCACGTCAATAGCATACGTTCCATCTTCTTGCTTGGCTGACGAAACCTCGTCTAAAATCACCCCAGCATTTGTAATAGTTGTCACTTCGTGACCGCGCTTGTTCATGCTGATACTAACACCGCAATCTATTGGGCCGGGACGGTTATTGAGAGTTGTGACCTCTAGTGGAAACG
>CAYJDY010000015.1:0-8310 GCA_964369045.1 uncultured Candidatus Saccharibacteria bacterium | reverse complement strand
CCGCAATCTATTGGGCCGGGACGGTTATTGAGAGTTGTGACCTCTAGTGGAAACGTCGAACTTACCTCTGCTAGGTTGACGAAAACGTTTTCTCGGATATCACTGTGGGCAGGACCTGCTGACACTTCAGTCTTCTCGTGGGATTCTGTGTTAAAGCCAAACTCGTGGATTTCGCGAGCGATGAGTAGTGCTCCAGCTACTGCTGCAGTAGCCTTAGTAATAGTCCAGCCTGTGCGTAGCTTATCGCCCAGTGTCCGTCGCGGGCTCTGACGAGTCGGTCGTCGTACGCGCTCGGTAGCTACTGCATCAATTACCTGCGGCTCTGATTCTTGCAATCTTGGTTCTTCCTGGTGTACTTCAGCATGGATTACTTCATCAGGCTCATGAACATCTCGCAGTGTATAGTGTCCCATTCGGCCATTCATTTCTACCCCGTCATCGTGTACCATGTGTTTGTTATTTGGTGTCATTACTTTTCTCCTGTCTGCACACTGTCGGGTGTGTTTCTTATATTTACGCCATACTTAATACCTTGTTCGCCTTGGGTCTGCGGTAAGCCCTGAACCCAAGCGGTTAAGCCTTCTGCGTCATCCTTGAAATAGCCTTCGTAGATGTGTCGAGCAGTGGCTTCATCAACAAATAGATCATCAGTGATCAACTTTTCAGATACAATTTCGTCTGTTAGTTCCGAGGTCGTCGTAGTCGAGATAGGCAGTTCATCTTCTGTAGCTACTGTTGTTGTCGATGTCTCTACCGGCACTGAAGCAACTGGAGTACTGTCGATCTGCGCCTTTACGAGTTGTGCGTAGTTATATTTACCAATAACTGCCAAAACTTTCTGTTCGTAACCACGGTCTGTTCCGTAGCTCAACACCCCAACACTACCTTGTTCCTTTGTGATACGCCCACTATCGTCTACCTCGTTAAATAGTCCGTTTACATATCCCTCAGGATTCTGGTAATTACGTACTGCATCAGCATAGTGAGGAGCGTTTTCTATTAATTTGGCGTAATCTGCAACGCTCTCTGCAGGGTTATCGTAAACCCGAAAACCGTCCCGGATATTCACGACATCACCTGCTTGATATTCTTCTTTTGTATCGGCAACATAAACCCTACCCTGCCAATTCTTACCCGCTTTGATTCCAAAATAGTTGTTGGTTATCCCACTCAGACTATCGTGTCCAAAACCTGTTTCTAGTGTTGTTTGTGCTAGCACAACTTCTGGATTGATCTTTGCACCAGATTGACTGACAGCCGTAATGCTTGGAAGCATTCTTTTTAGAAATTCTTTTCGGTCTTGGCTTAGGTCGAGTTGATCAATGAGAAGCGCTGCTTGATGCGACAGTGCTTCGGGGCTCACTTCTGGCTTTTGTTCTGGGATTTCTGTAGGTTCGTTAACTGGTTTGGTGTTATCTTCTGGCGCGTCTTGTTCGCCAATTGTAGCTTCGAAATCTGCATGTTGCGCGGCATGTTGCTCTGGAGATATTGGTTGTGCCATACCAGCAATCCGGAGGTCCTGGTCGACAGACCAAGGTAAATCGCCAGCACGCGGACGCCATTGAGGCATAGTAAACCGCTCTTTCAGGGTAACGTGTCCATGATCTTGGTGATCAGATTTTCGTTGTATAAAGTTACGACCAACAATTCCGTTAACGTCTTGGCTCATCGACTCTCCGCTCGACAATATCGAGCTGATAACTGGGCCGTCGGCATCAGAGTAACGCGACATCTGTACGAACATATCTTCTGTCAACGCTTTGTTGAAATCTTCTGAGAATTGGAAATCTGCGAATGGTCCATCAGAATACTGTGTCACCTCATAACCCATTGAGCTCGAGATATCAGCAGTTCGACCATCATTATGCGTAAGATGTGCCGGGGCTTGATGATCACGAAGTCGCCACATAGCGCCCTTCTGATCCGGATATTTTTCTGCAATAAGTTGCTGAAGAATCTTGGCCGAAACATAGTCTACTGCGGCCATTGTCGGCGAAGTATAGCGCTCTACATCGGCTGTTCGTTCGGCAACGGTCATAGGGACGGACAGTCCGACAGCTTCATTTGCCAACAGTACCTTCACATAGCCTGCTGGCATGTTTGCCATACGATCTTTATCTTGTGGTGCATACCATGCGTCCATTTGGATAACGGCGTCGCGAACTGCAGAGATGTCTATAGTCTGAGCATGCATATCAATTTGTTCTAAAGCACTGTTGAGTGCCTGCACGGCAGGAGCTATTTCTGGAGTTTTTGGAGCTTCTACCTTTTCGGGTTCCGGGATTGTATCGGGAGCAAGGTATGCAATTGCAGCCGTAACCGCTTGTTCATCAGATATATCTTTTGGCAAAACAAGTGCGTCGTTAGCTATTTTCTGATCCTCAGGTGCAACATTAATAACCCGCGCAACAGCTTGTTTCGAGAGCTCTTCTGCTTGTCCAGCCGTATCGCCAAGCTCTACTAACGTATTCGTTGTGGTCCGACTAATACGAAGCCCCTCGACCACAGGACGATTATTTTGAGTTGTTTCGGGCTCTTGATTCTGCATGTTCATGCCAACCAAACTAGCTGCTACTACAAGACCAGCAACCGCCTTACGTGGCGTTACGCCAATTTCTTCTGCAACATGTTTTGCCGTCGTCGCTGCACGTCGTGCATCGTCATACATACCCAAGACAATGTCAACAGCACCTTCCGAGTCCGTTTTGGTAGGTAAAAGTTTACTTGTTATGGTAGCCGGCTTCGATCTTCGAGCCGGTCGTTGCTCTGCAAGGTTTGTACCCCACTTTGGCTCAACGGGAAGTATATAAGTTTGAAGATCGGCTTCGATATCTCGAAAACGCTCTTCTACCCACGACTCTAATTGATCAAACGCAGCTTGTTCTGCATTTGCATGAGCGGTCGCTATAAGTTCTTTTGTAATCTGCTCGTCACTAACAAGTCCGCTGAAACGTTCTGCACTCATAAGATACCTCCCGTGCCGAAAAATACGACAATTAAAAAACGGTTCGAACAGTGGGTCCAAACCGTCTCTCAAAACAGAGGAAGGTTTGATTGCCCGGTTACGCTACTAGCTCCCTGTATATCAAGCGTCCAAATACGATATATAGTTCACGGCTTACAACCAAATTTCTTTGATCAGTAGATATATTACACTGTTTGTGTTATTTTGTCAATATTATGTTAGGCAGTTTGTTTTTTAAGTGTCTGGTGTTCATTGCACTTGGTCGATTGTTTACAATCTTTACAGATCAAAACCAGCTTGTTGCAAGATACGTCTGCGCAGTTTTCGTAGTTACTAGTTTTGCCACCGCAGTGTACGCATTCACCGATATCAATAGATTTGTCAGAGAAACGATGCGTCATTCGGTCGTCAAAGATATGGAGTGCGCCCTCCCATAAGCCATCATCGCCGTACTTCTCACCGTATTTCACTACGCCACCGTCCATCTGATAGACTTCTTCGAATCCCCGGTTCTTCATAAGTACGCTCAGTGCTTCGCAGCGGATCCCACCGGTACAGTAGGTCACCACTGGCTTGTCTTTAATATCTTCGTATTTATCACTCGATATTTCAGTCAAAAAGTCATGTGTTGTCTTGGTGTCTGGCACGACAGCACCCTTGAAGCGCCCGACCGCTGCCTCGTAGGCATTACGACCGTCAAAAAAGATGACATCCTTGCCTTTTTCTTCAATCAGCTTGTGTACCTGCTCGGGTTTTAGGTGCTTGCCGCCACCAACGACGCCTTTTTCGTCAACCTTGATCTCGTCTGGAGCGCCAAATGCTACCAGCTCATCCCGGACTTTCACGCTGAGCCGTGGAAAATCATTTCCCGTGCCATCACTCCATTTGTACGCTATACCTTTGAAGGTAATCGATCGGTTCATTTCTCTTTTATATTCACGGAGATTTTCAATATCACCACCTAAGGTTCCGTTGATGCCATGTTTACTAATAATGATACGTCCCTTCAGTCCAAGGCGGCTACAGACTTCTTTTTGCCACCGCATAGTCATCGCCGGGTCAGCAACTGGCACAAATTTGTAATACAGAATAACCTTATTCATTACCTTCATTATACATCATCTACCCCTGTTATCAAACTTCGATTTTCTACTTTGTGTCAGGTCCGTCCTCTCACTTGAATACGATGATTTCGACGAACACGTAACAAGCTGTCAATCGAGTGAGAGGACGGACCTGACACATGCGGGAATGTGGTGTAATATAGTTTTTTTTGAACAACAGGTTGTTTATAGAGGTGCGCTTATGGTATAGTTGCTTTCAACTCATTAAATAACGGAAAGGGCGGCCACAACAACCATGTCAGCCAAGACAACCAACATTCCTTCTTCGGTCGCCCACAATGCGACACGCTAGTCGGTCACATTCGTAAAAAATCTAAAACAAACGTTCGAAATTATTAACAACCAACGAGAGCACTAGGAGGCTCGCGTTATGTCGCAAAAATCAAATGCCAAGCGTGTTATAGGCATCTACTGGCAACACGCCAAACCTTACAAGAGTAAACTATGGATAATTTATCCTTCCATGGTTGCTGCTCAAATTGTCGAGGATTTTGTACAACCGCTGATTATCAGCTTCGTCCTGACCAGTTTGGCAAGCGGAAATGTCGATAAATTAAAAGGCGGAAACCTACCTTATATACTACTAGCCCTGGCGTTCACTGAAATCTTCGGGCACTTTATGTGGAACAAAGTTGTTATCCCTGTTATGTGGCGTACTCAAGACCTCATTATGCGTGATCTCAACATGACCGCGTTTGATCACCTACAGACTATGAGCGCTCGTTTCTTTGGTGATCGCTTTGCCGGTAGTTTGGTGAGTCAAGTTAACAAATTCGTCGGCTCATTCGAACGATTGACCGATGCCCTGACTTGGAACGTATTCAAGCTGCTTGTTTCGCTAGTGGCAACGACAGTAATCCTATTCCCTAAAATCCCTCAGGTATCCTTGGCAATACTGGTTATTAGTGCTATCTATGCGCCTCTAGTTTGGCGATTTCGTAAGAGACAAATCCCTTACAACAGAGCTTGGGCGGGAGCCGAGACAGACAGGACTGGGCAGTTGGCTGACGCTATCTCGAACATTATGGCCGTGAAAGCGTTTGCTGGTGAGGCTACAGAACACAAACGAATGCTCGCCAAGGCCAATGCCGTGCACGAAAAGTCCATAGCGACCATGCGCATAAGCATGGATCAAGAGCTCATCACTGGGATGATCCAGCGAAGCATGAACGTCATGGTAGTTGTTATTTCAGTGTTATTGGCAATCAACGGTTCTATCAATGTTGGTGTTATTTATTTGGCACTTACTTTTGTAATGCAAATAATGCGACGACTCTGGGACCTGAACAACACGTTCCGAACCATGACACGCGTATTTGGTGACGCACATGACATGGCAGAGATACTCGAAATTGAGCCTGAAGTGGTCGACATCTCCAATGCGCAAAAAATGATAGTCAAAAACTCCCATGTCGATTTTGTCAACGTCACTTTTTCTCACGAAGAGAACACTGATCCACTATTCGACAAATTAAATCTGCACATCGCCAGTGGTGAAAAAATTGGGCTTGTTGGGCATAGTGGTGGTGGAAAAACGACGATTACCAAACTGCTTATGCGCTTCATGGATATCCAGAGCGGTGCCATAAAGATTGACGATCAAAATATCGACAGCGTTACGCAGTCAGATCTACGAAGTCATATTGCCTATGTACCACAAGAACCAATTCTATTTCATAGAACGCTGGCCGAAAACATTGCCTACGGCAACCCGCAAGCAACTCAGGAACAGATTGAACACGTAGCTAAACTGGCACATGCACATGAATTCATTAAGGATTTGCCTCTCGGATATAAGACACTCGTTGGAGAACGTGGTGTGAAGTTATCTGGCGGCCAGAGACAGCGAATCATTATTGCTCGGGCAATGATCAAAGATGCACATATCTTGGTGCTGGACGAAGCAACCAGTGCCCTGGACAGCGAGAGTGAGGTGCTAATCCAGAAGGCACTATGGAAACTGATGGAAAATAAAACCGCTATCGTCATCGCTCATCGACTGAGTACAATCCAAAAAATGGACCGGATTATAGTTCTGCACGAGGGCAAGATTATGGAAGAAGGAACACACAAGCAGCTGGTCGCAAAGAAGGGTCAGTATGCTGAACTTTGGGCACACCAATCTGGTGGGTTTCTGGAAGATTAAGCTATACTAAGACTTAGATTATGAGGAGTGGAACCAAACAAACACTGGCTTTCTATTGGCAATATAGTCGTGCGTATCCAAAATACATTGCACTCGGCTTCTTGAATATTGTCATGGTGCTAGTGAATACATCACTTATCCCCTTGATGGTTGGATTTTCGATCGCCAAGATCAGTAACCCCGATGCAATTAGCCTGTCTTTCCGGACAATAATACTCCTGGTTATCTGTGCTGGTTTTATCGGAATACTCTGTAATCGAATTGCTATGACCGCCATAAATAGACTTGAAGCCCATGCCGATGCGGATATCTATCAGGCAATGGCTAAGCATATATTGAGCGAGTCTTACGATTTTCATTCTCGCATTTTTAGCGGTGCACTACTGAGTCAAGCAAATCGACTTGGATCTAGCTACATTACATTTATTGATTCCATATTCATTGATTTGATGCGCTACATCGTTATCGTAGGCGGATCATGTATTGTGATTGGGTTCTTTGATATACGCCTAATGGCTATAATGCTCGGCTTTGTGGTATTTGGAACCCTAATAACATTGTTTATGGCTAAACGACGTTTTCCACTGCAGAAAAAAGCGGTTGCAAGGATATCGGATCAGTCGGCATACCTTGCCGATGTCATAACAAATGCGACTACCGTCAAAACATTTGCTTCTGAAAAGTTTGAATTACGTGTATTCACAAAACTAACTAACAAATCTGCTGAGGCAATAAAAAAGTCATGGGCTCGCCAAGTATCGGCAAACAACGTAACCACATGTATTGCAATTGCTATGAACCTCGCAGTCCTATCCTACGGCATCTATGCTACACAACGAGGATTACTTGAGGTAGCAGTGTTTATCGCTGCGCAATTATACGCGGTTCGTATCGTCAATACATTCTGGGATGTATCACGGCTTATACGTACGCTCGAGCAAGTATTCGGTGATGCACACGAAATGGTTCAGATCATGGGGAATCCGCCGGTACTACTTGATGCACCGGACGCAACCACGTTACATGTCAATAAAGGAGCTATAGAGCTTTCGAATGTTAGTTTTCATTACGGTGATTCTAGCGAACAAAACAATGTGCTACAGAAATTAAGCCTCACTATTAAACCTGGTGAAAAAGTCGGGCTCGTGGGTAGGAGCGGAGGTGGTAAAACAACCATCACCAAGTTAGTACTTCGTTTTATGGACATCCAAGACGGTACGATCAAGATAGACGGCCAAGATATAACTGGTGTAACTCAGCAAAGTCTGCGACATGCAATCGCTTATGTTCCGCAAGAACCGTTGCTATTTCACCGGAGCATCCTGGAAAACATTCGTTATGGCAATCCAGAGGCAAGCACCAAGGACATTATGATGGCGGCCAAGCTTGCGTACGCTGACGAGTTTATTGAGAAATTACCGAACAAGTACGATACGGAAGTCGGTGAACGTGGTGTAAAGTTATCTGGCGGTCAACGACAGCGTGTTGCTATCGCCCGTGCAATGCTTAAAGACTCACCTATCCTGGTACTGGATGAAGCCACGAGCGCGCTCGATAGCGAAAGCGAGCAGCTGATTCAAAACGCATTGCAAGAACTCATGAAAGAACGAACTGCACTGGTGATCGCACACCGACTCAGTACTATTCACAAGATGGACCGTATCATCGTGGTGGACAACGGAGAGATCATCGAAGAAGGTACACACAAGCAATTGGTCGCAAAGAAGGGTCAGTATGCTGAACTTTGGGCGCACCAGTCAGGTGGCTTCTTGGAGGAATAATAATGTAGAAATAAAATGACCCCACGTAGGCGGGGTCATAACTACAAGATTAGTTAGACTATTCTTTTGTTTCTTCTGTTGCCTCGGCCGGAGTTTCCCCACCATTGTCAGATGGAACATCACTGGCTTCTGCCTCAGCTGCTTCATCTTCCTCGCTCATCTGAGCCTTTGTCTCTTCGACGACGGCAATCGGATGATCTGCTTCAGTTAGGATGACAACACCAGCTGGAACCTTAATGTCAGCAACGGTGATTTTGTCACCAATCTCGCTTAGGCTGCTCGCATCAATTGTCA
>CAYJDY010000014.1:0-18648 GCA_964369045.1 uncultured Candidatus Saccharibacteria bacterium | reverse complement strand
ATCAAAAAAAATTGTGGCACTTTATCGGCATCACTAATGCACCATTTTTGTTACTGTTGCCGTTTATTGGTGAACAGGCACGGTGGGGAGTAGCCGGATTTCTGTTTTTTAGCTATTTCTATTCTGCTCCACCACTTCGCGCTAAGGTTCGGCCATTTATCGACTCGATGTTTAATGTTCTGTATGTTTTCCCAGCTGTTATTGGCTATGGACTGGTTTCGGGGAGACTCCCCGATCCGTTCCTCTTCTTGGCCGCAATGTTGTGGTGTATGGCCATGCATGCCTACTCGGCCGTGCCTGATATTGCATCAGACAAAAAAGCTAGCATTCATACCATTGCGACCAAACTAGGAAGGCAAAGGACACTGCTTTTTTGCCTAATCAGCTATGTACTAGCAGCGTGGTTGTCTTGGCCGCAACTTGGTATTTTCTCGGTTGTTGCAGGAGCGCTTTATGCAGGGTTGATGCTTGTCAGTATCGCTACGGAAGATCGAACTGCTTTGTTTAAGCTGTACACCTACTTTCCGTACATTAATATTGCAGTTGGAGCAGGACTGTTCTTCTGGATTGCTTCACAGATAAAGTAACGAGCTGAGAGTCTTTGGTTATACCTAAAGACACATAATTATGGTATAATAACTGTTCTATTATGTCTGCAGCAACAGTACACCAAACCAGCCCAGAACGGTTTATCCCGGAGATCCCGGAAGTAGTAGAACGTATGCGCTTTATCCGAGGCTCGGAGCTTTTTTTGCCAGTTACCCCAGAAGAAACACATCGTGCGGCAAACCTTCTTGTTGACCAACATGCTGGCGCACGACATATTGGTGAAGTATTGCGTCATCAGGTCAAAGCGCGCGACACCCGCCAGGCAGAAATTACAGAACAGGTTGGTTATCACGACCAGACAATTCTTGATGGTATTTCACCCTCGATCGATCCATCACAAGGAGCACGGCGGGTGTTGTGGACAATTGGTCAGTTTGCCATCCGCGCCCGAAGTGACCGCACTATGCTGATGCATCTAAGCAAAGATGCGGTACAAGTAGGCAATGGTAATCGCACCGTGGCCGAAGAACGCCAAGATGCCCAAAATGGCTTGGTGGAATACCCGAATGGATTTAAATATGGATTACCAGAGCTATTGAGATTCCGAGATTTATCACGTGTGGCTGACGGACGTAAGCTACCAGAGCAAACTAAGGTACACCAAATCGTAGAGGATGGGGACGGATATCTCGTCGGTGATGTCTATACAGTAGCCCCGAATCAAGATGATATTGCCACCTATCTCGACCACGAAATAGCACGTCTGCGGGTGGCAGATGTTCGAAAAAATATTGGCCCAGCCATTTCCGACCAGTACAATCGAGAACGATTCTGGAGATCAATTCTTGTAAGTGTCGAAGGATACCAGGTTAGTAAAGAGCTTAAGAGCGTGGCACACAGAATATTGCTAAGTTTGGATATTGCAAAAAGATAAGCATTATGCTATAATAGTGAACGTAATGGCAAAAATAAAAAATCCAGATCAAATAGGAATGTTCGTGCAGGGGTCAGTTGATCCACGGCTTGAGATGCCTACTGATATTAATGCTATACCAGAATCCGTCACAGACCCGTCTCAGTTTCCATCAGTTGATCTTGCTGAGAGAGCTGTTGAGCTAGACAAAGCGCTCTTGGCTCTCGGAAAGCATAGTCAGCGAACTGGTTTACAAATTGCTGGTGCTGAGAGCTCACCACTGCGAAGGAGCATTGAAGAACGGTACGATGATGATACAGACAAAGTTGTTGAGGGGGCTGCAAATAGCAAACACCGTTTGCTCACAGAAGCAAAGCAACATTTCGCGCGTGCAATCGGCATGCAGGCAATGGTTGCGTCAGGCATGCAGACCAAGATAGAAGCACGACAGTCTGCAAAAGAAGATTTCGGACAATTTTTGCAACGTTATGCTGATGCTCGTAACGCACCTGCTCGAAAGACGATGCGCACAAAAATGCAAAAAACGCAAAGGGAACAGGGCAAGATTCGTAAGGTATCATAAGTAGATGGATCTGAGTAAACTACCTAAACCTTTTTTCGTATTGGCGCCAATGGACGATGTTACTGACACTGTCTTTCGTCAAATTGTGGCCAATACGGCTGCGCCAGATTTATACTTTACAGAATTCGTGAATGTTGACGGACTCCAGAGTCCAGGTCGCCCCAAGCTCCTTCCCAAGCTGGCAAAAACAGATAAAGAAGCACCGATTTTTGCTCAACTATGGGGCAAAACACCAGAGAATTATTACAAATCAGCACAAGATATTGTGCGAATGGGCTTTGACGGCGTGGATATAAATATGGGTTGTCCGGCCAAACCTATCATCCAGAACGGTTGTTGCAGCGCACTTATAAATAACAGGGGTCTAACAGGGGAGATTTTGAAGGCGGTTAGGGAAGGGGTGGATTCTATTAAACCGGGCTTCCCTGTCAGCGTCAAAACGCGACTGGGATTTAAGGACGTAGATTTGTCGTGGCACGAGTTCTTACTTTCACACAAACTTAACATGTTAACTATCCACGGAAGAACCACAGCTCAAATGTCTAAGGTCCCGGCAGACTGGGATTTGATCGGCCAGATTGCAACACTCCGCACTTCCCTTGCCCCCGAAACGTTAATCGTTGGTAATGGCGATGTTGAATCTCGCGCACATGGACTTGAACTGGCGCAGAAGCACGGGCTAGATGGCATCATGATTGGTCGTGGAATTTTCCATGATCCTTTTGTGTTTGCGCAGGAAAGCCCATGGAGCAGTATGACTAAAGAACAAAAGATCGAGCTGTATACTTCACATGTTAAGCTTTTTGCAGAAACCTGGGCACATGGTGAGCGCCAGCTCCACACCCTTAACAAATTCTGCAAAGTTTATATAGAGGGCTTCCCTGGCGCAAAAGATTTACGGGAAAAACTAATGAACGCCGAATCGTCACAAGAACTCCTAGAACTACTTGCTCAAGAGTAGTCGGTGTGCCAAATACGGGCTTTGGTCGCCGGAAGTAGAGATCTATTGGCATGCAACATGCTTATGGTGTTTAATGTAAGTAATATTGAGGTAACTTAGATGATCCGAAAAGTCGGTCGAGCTATACAGCTGTTTGGTCTACTACTTGTTGTTGTGGCGTACCCCCTACTTGGTCGTGCCCCGGCTGTACATGCTGCCGGCAAGATTAGTCTTAGCCCAGCGTCAACCACAATGACTGAAGGTCAAACACAAGACGTTACGGTGGCGCTCTCAGAGCCTATTATTTCTGCAGATCCACCAGGCTTTGTGCAGGTATATGTATCTTCCAACACGCAGAGCAGACTGGCCTTGAACGAAAGCTTTGTTGAATTCGCAGAGAACGAATGGTCCCAGCACAAGACATTTAGCGTTACCGCCCCTGACGATGCGCTACTGAATGGTGACCAAACAATAACCTTGTCTTTTAATATTTACTCGAACTCTGAATTCTATAACCAGTACGCCGGAAGTACTACAATCACGGTACACGACAACGAGGTAACTCCGCAGGCAAGCATTACGAGTCCAAAGGCTGGCCAAAATATTCCAGCTGGTTCTCTGATGGTCACCGGCACTGCTACGCAAGGATTTCAGGTGGCTGTGATCATTGACGGCAAAAACGAGGGCACTACTACTTCTGACGAGTCAGGCAACTGGAGCGTGCTTGTCCCTAAAGTATCGGGCGGCAATCACGATATCAAAGCACAAGTGCAGATCAGCGCTCACTACGGCTACATGGCAAATGCCTATACTGGGTCGATCGATGTAGTCAACATAGATACGCATAGTTATGTGTACGAAATTGCTGGTGCCCGCAGTGTTGGTGCGGTGTATAACAAACAAAAGAACATTGTTTACTCGGCATCTAACGCCGATGATGGCAGCTGTGGAATTCGGGGCTACAATCCATTGACCTATGTGCAGGTAGCGAACTTTACTAGAGGAACGGATTGTCATGCTCGAAGCATGTTTTTGAATGCCGATGGCAATACTGCTTGGCTGCTGTATGATTTTGGCGATAGTCCGTCGTACCTTGGTGTCATGCAGGTCAATCTAAATTCAGGGACAAGCTCTGAGCATACATTAGGTGCTATTGCCCAGTATAATGCCGATAATCCTTCTGGTATTGCAGTTAACCCAAGCCAGACAGAGATTTGGGTTCGCATTACGAATGGCATCAGGGTATATAGCGCCACAGACTATTCCCTGACTGACACTATACAGTTAGGCGTCTCAGACGCGGGCGGGGAGCACAACATTGTATTCAACAAAGCCGGTACCCATGCCTACACTACCGACCTGGACGGAACCTTATACGACATTAATACAAGCACCAAGACGGCCGCAGATCCAATAGTGATTGGCGCGGGGAGCAAAATGGTGGCCTTGACGCCAGATGAGAGCCAGCTGTATGTCGCTGCATCTTACCCTACCTCCGCCATATACGTAGTAGACCTCAGTAATAACTCTATTGTCGACCACTTCGAAGTCGATCAATTCTTGCCACCGGAGTCCATAGCTTTTGCCGACGATGGGCAGTGGGTGGTTGGAGATGACCACGGCAGCGGCGCCATATTCTTTGGCAATGCTACCAGCGGTCCAACCGTAAGCCACACTATCTATGCCCCCGCTGGTGGTAGTTATTACACCACTGTCGGCGGCTTCGCCTCACCAACACTTGTGAAAGTTCTGGGTGTTAGTACGACTATGCCGTTCAGTGCTACTACATACACAGTACCGAATACGGGATTTGGGCTTAGTCAATAACTCGAACTTTCTTGTTCTCTATACTAAACAACTATATACTTATGCTTAAGTTAATAAGGTTACGAGAGTGAAGGCCGGATCTGTGAAGAAACTTCTTGAGGTTCGAATATCGGCTGTGATGCTAGTTGTAGCACTGGGCGTTGGATTGTTGCTGGCGCCAGTGACCGTCCTGGCTGCAACTCCAACGGTAGCTAACGCAATTCCTAATCAAAATGCCACCAAAAATGTCGCATTTAATTTCCAATTTGCTAACAATACATTCAACGATGCGGACATATGGGATAGCCTTAGCTACACAGCTCAATTAAATGGAGGCGGTGCCTTGCCAGCGTGGCTGAGCTTCGACGGAGTAACGCGTACCTTTAGCGGCACGCCAAATAGTGGTGCTGTTGGTACTATCTCGATTGATGTGACTGCAGATGATGGTAATGGAGGTAGTGTCACCGATACGTTTGATATTGTGGTGGCCGATGTCGCTTCTTCTACCTGCAGTACCTATGGCATGGGTGAAGACGCGGGTGTTTGCCAGATCAATGACTGTGAACAGCTGTTTGCTTGGGCAGCTAGCCCAGATGCGGCTTCCATGACTCGTTCGTATAGGGTTACGCAGACTTTGACGTGCCCGGGGGATATGCAAACCACGCCAATCGGTTCAGACACCTTAGTCTTTACCGGAACATTCGACGGTGGTGGGAACACCATTCAATACATAAATATTGATGCTGCTGGTGGGTGGAATGCTGGACTATTCAGTAATGCATACGGCGCTACCTTTAAGGATTTGACAATATTTTTCACTAACATAAATCCTCATGGCTACAGCGGTGCTTTGGTTGGAGTCGCTGCCGAAGGCACTACTATCAAGAATGTTCGAGCCAGTAATGTATATATAAGTTCTACCGGTGGCGTTGGCGGCCTGGTTGGTCAGCTTATCGAAAGCACCATAAGTTACAGTTCGGTAATTGACTCACAGCTCGAGGGAAATGGCCAAGAGCACGGTGGCCTTGTGGGTGCGGTAGTGGGTGCTGGATCGCTGGCGGTATCGAAATCATATGTAAGCAACACATCAGTAGGAGGTGGCGACTTGGTTGGAGGTTTGATCGGCAGTCTCGACGGTGCGGAAATCAGTAATGTCTACGCCCAGGCTTCGCTGACTGTGCCTAATGGTGTGAAGTCAGGTGGTTTGGTCGGATTTGCTGCCGATGGCGCTATCCGTAATGCCTACTCAGCCGGCTCTATATCGGGTGCCAACTCTAACTCTACGGGTGGACTGGTGGGCGACCTAGCCAGTGGTGTAACCATCCAGAATTCCTTTGCCGCGGTTACCGGGTATAGCGTGTTTGCGTTTTATGGCACAAGCGATATGGATCCACCTGTACTTATTAACAATTATTACCTCCATGGAATAGCAAATAACCAAGTTTGCTTTAGCGGTACTGACGGTTCAGAGCCCAACTGTACTTATGACGACAATGGTCATTACGCCGGCAATTGGTTAACTCGAACAAGTCAGCCAGTGGCAAATTGGGACACCTTCGAGACATGGAACTTGTTCCCGGACTCAGGAAGCTACCCAACTCTCTTGGGCGAAGGTCAGATCACGCCAGCACCATTTGACGGTGGCAACGGCACGACCAACCCGTACCTTATTAGCGACTGTCGACAGTTGCAACACATGCGTGACAACCTGAATGCTAACTACAGACTATCTACTAACGTTGATTGTGCCGAGACTGTCGATTGGTTTGGAGGCAAGGGATTCGACCCAATAGGTAGTAACACTGGTCCCTACTATGGTAATTTTGATGGCAACGGCAAGACGATCAGCAATCTGTACATCAATCGAACAAACGACTTGCCTGGCCAGCAAGACGTAGATGAATCGTTTGTCGGCCTCTTTGGTTATATCCAAGGTGGTAGCGCACATGATGTCAGTCTAACCAATGCCAAAGTACGTGGCTATTTATACGTTGGCGGAATAGTGGGGCTACTAGATGACGGAGTAGTCGAAAGGGCGAACTTCAACGTTGATGTTGTCACGAATGACTGCCTAAGCGGTGGGCACTGTGTATGGGCACGCTATGGACAATTTGGTGGTGGCTTGGTGGGAAATTCTGTGAACGGAAGCTATATCGCAGATTCATCCACTGGCGGGCCAGTCAAAGGTAGTGGTAACACTATCGGCGGAATTGTAGGTTGGGCTGAATCAGGAACGTTAATCGAAAACGTTGACTCAAGCTCATCGACTGACGGCGGAACAGACATCGGTGGTATTGCCGGAAGATTAGATTCGAGTGAAGTCATAAATGCCCACGCAACCGGTGATGTACTAGTGCAGACGGATGACATAAAGGCAGGAGATAGCGGGGGCGGTTTAGTTGGAGCATCTGTTGACAGCACCATTTCTGATTCATCTGCCTCTGGTGATGTAAACGGCAGATACAACCTAGGTGGCTTGGTTGGCTACGCCGATAATTCAGAGATTGCAAACTCATCTTCGAATGGTGAAGTTGTGAGTGGCTATGGTTCTATTGGCGGGTTTGCTGGCCTCGTGGCCAATAGCGGAATCTCAGACAGTGATTCAGCAGTCGGTAACGTCACTGGGTCTGACAGTAGTATTGGTGGTTTCGCTGGTGCTGCAATCTGTAATAATACTTTTGAGAATGCAACGACCGTAACAGATGTGAGTGGTTGGCAATCAACCGGCGGGTTCGCGGGATCAGATGGATGTCAGGGCCCAGCAGGTACTTATTCTCACGTCCAGGCAACAGGTGCTGTAGATGGGTATGCAAGTACCGGCGGATTGATAGGTTTCACTGCTTTATCCATCATAGATGAGTCATCCGCAACTGGCGACGTGACAGGAGTGTTTGATACTGGCGGGCTGATCGGATCGGTAATTGGAAATGGGCGGGATGATAATGAGTCACCTATGCTAATTACCAAGTCGTTTGCAACCGGGAACGTGACTGGAACATCGAGTTACACTGGCGGACTGGTAGGTAATCTTGATGGTGGCGTGGTTTCTAACTCATATGCTCGTGGAAACGTGCATGATGATGATACGGCTGGTGGTTTGGTTGGTTATGCATCTAGTACATCTGCCATACAATATTCGTATACAACGGGACCAATCACGTCCGATATTATGGCACCACAAGGTATTGTCGGTACTTGGGGCGTGGGGCTACTTGTGACTGAATCATTCTGGGATGCAACAGTTAACCCAGGACTGGACGAGAGTAGTGGCTTTGGGCAAGGGCTTACGACAGCTGATCTGAAAGATCAAGCTGTGTTACAGGATGCAAACTGGAGCTTTGATGACATCTGGGGCTTTAACCCAGAAAGCAATGACGGCTATGCGTGTTTACAGTGGAGCGATATTGACTGCACTGTGCAAGCCAATAATACTGATAGTGATAACGACGGAATTTCGGATGTCATAGAAAACGCTGGCCCAAACAACGGTGATGCTAATAACGACGCAACTCCAGATGCGAGTCAGGCAAACGTAACTGGTTTTGTGAATGCAACCACAGGCAAATACACACTCATACAAACAAGCTGTACAACTAACTTTAATGTGCAAAGTGGCCGTGAATCAGCAGAACACAAAGACGTGGGCTATGACTATCCAGCCGAGCTCCAAGCATTTGTCGGCATTGGTTGTGGTGCTCCAGGCTCTAAGGTAGATGTGGTGCTGTACTTTTACGGCGATTACGACCCTACAAAATTCGTACTACGCAAATCTGCAGACAATACCTACGCAACAATTGGCAGTACAACACTAACCAAGACTACTATCGGCGGGCAATCCCTACTGACGGTTGCGTACCAAGTTGAGGATGGTGGGCTGCTAGATCAAGACCACCTAGCCGACAGCAATATTGTCGACCCAGTAGGTCTTGCACAGGGTGTGGTCGGGGTACCTAATACAGGTATAAAATAAAGCGTTCTTTTGTGAAAGTAGTATTTGTGCGTTAGGGTATAACGCAATAAAGCTACGGGTGGTCTGACGGCGTTTTGAGTAAAATCAGTGCGCATATTTCTAAATCATAGGATCACTGGATAATATGCTTAATATACTGTAATCTTAATTTATATAAACATTAACGTTAAGAGCGTGTAGAGGTTGAGTATGCAAGAAAGTTCGTCGGATTTTAATGCAATGGGTACTGGGCCGGCAAAAAAGAAGGCCAGACTTACAATTTCCAAGAAAAACTGGATGATCATTATTATTGTAGTGGTTAGCGCCCTGGCATTAATTACGAGCTATAGTGTTGGCTATAGTAGGGGGAAAACATACCAAAAAACCGTTGATGACACGAAAATAAAAGCCTCATCAGCGAATGGTGCTACTATGCCAGAAATTATCAGAAATCGCTGGAGCATTGTGGGCACTGTTGAATCAGTTTCATCAGACTCCATCACGGTCAAAAATAATAAAGGTTTAGTTCAGACGGCAAAAGTAGATAACAAGACAAGTATTACAGATAAAAATGCCAAGAAAACCACAATCGGTGCGGTCAAAAAAGGAAGCAGTGTAATTGTCATCGGGACAAAAGACGATAACAGCAAATATACTGCGACAATGGTCCGAATTAAGACATAGCATTCACTCCATCTTTGTGCCTTGAGAGGGCTTACGTATCTCTACGTATCATGGTAGAATAAGCATAACTATAATAAGGGTACTCCGAGGTTGAAAGGCGCTGTCTATTACATGAGACAATTAAAACCAAAAATTGCTCACTTCCTCCGTTTTAATCTGGCAAAATTTAAGTTTAGATACCTTATTCGCTACCGTTATTACATTTTGCCATTTGTTCTCGTTCTCATAACAGTATCCCTGACTACTTTAGCTATTGCTACACCGACAATACAATCCTATTTAACGAACGGTTCTAGTAGTAGCACCTTACTCTCTAATAGTGTCTTAGTGATAAGCCTCTCGGTACTACTGACTGTAGGAACTAGCCTATATTTCTGGATTGATTACCAACAACATAACATCCCGCTCAAGCAAGCAGATCCAAAAGTTCACTACAGTTTCAAGCATCATCTAAGCGTAGTAACTCTCCCTCTTCTACGATTCAAGTGGAAACCGCTCGCTTATGCCATGGCCACGAGTACGTTAACAGTAATAGCCTTAGTGGGCACTTTGTATGTGAGTGTGCATAACGTGCAGGCAGCAACGAGTATAAGTGTTTCCATAAACCAGAAACCCGGAACTGCCGACCCCAACCCTTCATACACATCAGTATTTGAAGTTGTTTTCTCAGAAGCAATCGACAAAACTACATTTACGAGCGCTGATATTACACTGACAGGTTCAGCTCCTGGACAAACAGTACAGTCTATTACCGAGGCTGGCTCATTCAACAAGACTACGTACGAAGTTCGCATAGCTGCCACTGGATCTGGAACTATAACACCAACTATTTCCCAGGATCTCATTAGTGCATTAAATATTCCTACCGACACAAACCAAAACTCAACCTCAACCGACAACACTGTCACCTATAACGGAACTTTGGCACCATCAGAGTTCGTAACAACCTGGAAGACTGACAATCCAGGAGTGTCGAATAGTAATCAAATTACAATTCCTACAACTGGCGGCGGTTATAACTACAATGTAGATTGGGGAGATGGAAATACAAGTACAGGACAGACTGGTAATAGTACTCATACATATGCAAGTGCTGGTACATACACAGTAAAGATTACAGGTACTTTTTTAAGAATATACTTTGCAAATATTGGCGATAGACAAAAGATTTTAAGTGTCGAACAATGGGGTAACAGGCAGTGGGGTTCGACATTAGAGCATGCATTTAGGGGTACGAATAATCTACAAATTCCTGCCATTGATGCCCCAGATCTTACGAATACACTATTCACTGGGTTAATGTTCTCAGGAGCGAGCGCGTTAAATTCAAATATTAATCATTGGGACGTAAGCAATGTTACCGATATGACATACCTCTTTGGACAGGCAACTTCATTTAACCAACCACTGAATAACTGGGACACGAGCAGTGTTACGAATATGAGCTCAATGTTCGAGGATGCAACTTCATTTAACCAACCACTGAATAACTGGGACACGAGCAGTGTTACGAATATGAGCGCTATATTCCAGGGAACAACTTCATTCAACCAGCCACTAAACAATTGGAATACAAGCAATGTTACCGATATGTCAGGTATGTTTTTTAGTGCAACAGCATTTAATAGTTCGATAAATACGTGGGATACCACAAACGTAACGAGTTTGTCACAGATGTTTGCCGGTGCAACTGCCTTCAGTCAACCGATTAATAGCTGGAACACAAGTAACGTAGTCTTCTATCTAGGAACATTTTTTACCGCTTCCGCATTCAACCAACCACTCAACAACTGGGATATATCTGGAGCGGATAGTTTGCAGCTGATGTTTGCCGGTGCAAGTGCATTCAACCAACCACTGGCAGCATGGAACGTATCTAATATTACTAATATGGCCGGAACGTTTGCCGGTGCAAGTGCATTTGATCAGTCATTGGCAGGGTGGAATGTATCAAATGTCACAGATATGACTGATATGTTTGGTGACGCTAACGGATATTTTGTAGATTCTTCTGGATTATCTACTGCCAATTACGATGCCACAATAATCGCCTGGAATAACCTTACACTGCAAAATACAGTTCCATTTGATGCAGGTACGAGCAAATACTGTAATGCGGGGGCTCAGCGAACGAGTATTATCACAACGTTTAGCTGGACGATAAATGACTCCGGATTGGATTGTACGGTTTCATATGCACCGAACGAATTTGTGACAACCTGGAAAACTGATAATCCGGGGAGTTCTGCAAGCAATCAGATTACCATACCTACCACTGGTGGGGGCTATAACTATTCAGTGAATTGGGGGGATGGAAATACTAGTACTGGCCAGACAGGCAACGCCACTCATACTTACGCTAGTGCCGGTACGTACACGGTCAAAATTACAGGTACATTTCCGAGAATTTACTTTAATACCGTGAGTAATGATCGCTTGAAAATCCTCACGATTGAACAGTGGGGAACTAATCCATGGTCTTCCATGGATAGTGCTTTTGCCGGTACATCAAATATTGCTATAAATGCAACGGATACACCTGACCTAAATAATGTCACAAATATGAGATATATGTTCGCAAACGCGTTTATTAGCACAGGTAGTATTCTCATGCTCGGTCCTGCGTCAACGCTGAATGCAAATCTTAATAACTGGGATGTTAGTCACGTCACGAATATGCAAGGTTTATTCTTGAATCTCCCAAGCTATAATCAGCCCCTGAATAACTGGGATGTTAGTCACGTCACGAATATATCAAACATGTTTTATTATGGAAATTCCTTCAACCAGCCCCTGAACAGCTGGGATGTCAGTAGTGTTACTGAAGCATATTCCGTATTCAGTGGAGCGGGAGCATTTGACCAGCCCCTGAACAACTGGGATGTCAGTAGTGTTACGAATATGACAAGTATGTTTGAAAGTGCAACATCCTTCAACCAACCCTTAAACAGCTGGGATGTCAGTAATGTAACTGATATGGGTAGTATGTTTGTGGTTACCACTGCATTCAACCAACCCTTAAACAGCTGGGATGTCAGTAATGTAACTGATATGAGCGCTATGTTTTATCTGGCAACATCCTTCAACCAACCCTTAAACAACTGGGATGTCAGTAATGTAACTGATATGTCAGTGATGTTCGGCGCGGCGGTTGATTTCGATCGGTCACTAGAAGATTGGGATGTCAGTAACGTCACAACAATGGAGCAGATGCTAGGATATGGTTCTGGTATTTCGGTTGCGAGCTACGATGCAACATTGGTTGGATGGTCACTATTAACTCTTGAGAATAATGTGCGTCTAGATTCAAGTAGCGCTTACTGTTCTGCGGCAACAGAGCGTTCATTCATTATTTCTACGCGCAGCTGGACGATAAACGACGCAGGTCTTAACTGCACAGCTGTGCCACTAACCGTTACTCTCAACCAGGCTACTGGCCAAGATGACCCGACTACCACTAATCCGGTTAACTTTACTGCTGTATTTTCTGAAGCGATCGATCCGTCATCATTCACTGCATCTGACATATATAACTCCAATGGAAATGCGACGGTTGGCACACCAACAACGACAGACAATGTAACATGGAATATTCCAGTCACTATGTCTAGGTCAGGTACTGTATCCGTCGAGCTTGCAGCTGGAGCAGTAATGACAGTCGAGGGTACGTATAACGAAACAGCGACCTACACAGATAATTCAGTAACTTATGAAACCGCACAAACAGACTTTAGTCTTACTAAAACTCTCACAACTCCCGGCCCTATACGGTCCGGAAATTCCGTTACGTATCACTTCAAAATAACCAACCAGGGTCCGAACGACAGCACATACGGGGGTGCGATATATGATGTTCTGCCCGCTGAGTTCAGTTTTTCTACAAACTCTAACTCGAGTGTAGCCTGTATGGATATGGGTATAGCTGAAGATATGGGAGAGCCGTATTTCGCGACATTTTATCCGGGGCGCCATTTGCTAGCGTGTATGCCCACAGTCGGCGAAGTGCTGAACACTGGAAGTTCAGTAGAGTTTGATATTACAGGCACAGCCACGACTGACTTTACGAGTAATGTTACACAAAATAAATCGATATACTTTGATTTCGACAATGAAAAAGCATTTGGCGATGTACTAGAAGGCACGCTCGTGAACAATATAGACTTCACTACTCTCCCATACAACAATGTCAGTAATGTTACTTATGTCTATTCTCCCAACACTCCTAACCCAACACCTACGCCAACCCCAACTCCCACTCCTAACCCAACACCTACGCCAACCCCAACTCCCACTCCTAACCCAACACCTACGCCAACCCCAACGAGTACACCCAAAACCACCACCATTACTACACCACCCGCTAATGGCTCATCGCCGGGCTCACCAATCACCAAGAATATACAGTATGTTGCAGATAGAGGGGTACTTGGCAAGAGATCTGTCGGAGTCCTCCCGATGCCACTATATAACTTTGTTCATCAAGTTTCAGACTCCGCCGCTATATCTATCTCTTGGTTGCTCCTGCTTATACTTTTGATACTAGCAACTTTCTATGGATGGAAAGCTTACACCCAGTATCGTGCTAACCAGCTTTTGATTACTGCACTCACTAGACTCCGCAATACTAAGCAGGCTACTGACACCTACCTCCAAATTACTAACCACTATCTCAATACTCCCGTTGCCATCATGTCTGGAGCAGTAGAGCTACTTGCCTCACTCAATAAACTTTCAAAACCTAGCATTGACCACCTACAATCTATTGTTGCGAAGTACAAAACAGCTGTCGAAGCACTGGCCATTGATGGGGAAGCTGCGATTGTCGATGCACCAACCATGGCTCCTACTGACGTTCAACCAATACCTACCAACTACTTCTCCGACTTGTTTGCTACCGTGCCACAGTCTGGTTCAGCCCTCAAACAACGTGCCGTCTACTTGCCACTAGCTATTGTTGGTGGTATCTATGTACTGGTAACCTTCATGTTCGCCAATGCACAGGTCTACCAACTTAGTCCCGTACAACTTGGTCTGCATCTCATGTGCTTGTTGCTTTCAGGTTTTCTGCTGGCTACTACCTTCCGTCAGCGTGATCTGCAGCGTGTGGCACAACAGGTCACCCAACGAGCCATCGACATCGAACAGAAACTCATAAGCGAGCGTACCGCTTTCATTGACCGCGCCTCAAAAATCCTCAGTGACCATTACGAGACGCTCAGCATCACCTGTCGCAATCTTGGCACACTGCCTGAAGCCAAGACACTACTCAATGGCCTCGCCATGCTCGGTGATACTGCTAAGAGCCTGTCCAACGTCAGCCGCCTGAGTCACCTTTCCACTGACGCACCAAACAGTAAACTGGAACTCGACATACCAAAGCTACTCATGCCACTTCAATCGTTGGCATCTGCCAAGCAACTGACGCTCACTACCCACATTCCACCAAACCTAAGCTTAAATATCCAACCCGAGGAACTCCAACAACTCATTCAGTCTACTGTTACTAACGCCATCCAGTTTAGCCCAACGAACACGACTGTAGACGTAGCTGCCCAGCAAAAGGGAAAAAATATACTTCTGACCATTACAGATAATGGTTCAGGCATTGCTCCCGAAAAGCTTGACCAACTCTTTCAGCCATTCACACGGGGCACCGAGACTGAAACTTACGACCATCCCGGTCTAGGCCTTAACCTCCACGTCGATAAACTAATTACCGAGAAACTCGGAGGTAGTATCCAGCTCACCTCCACCACCGCTCCTGCTACTACGACTGGAACTTCTATCATCATTTCACTGCCTGCTTGCAAGTCAGGTTTACGACCAGCGCCTGTGATGATAGTACCCGGGGCTTAGTTGCAAGCGGTAGAATTATCGATCCAATTGGGGTAGCATCGAGTGTCCTCGCAGTGCCTAATACTGGTTTAGAAAAAGCACAACAATGATTCAGATAGCCCTCAGCTTCGGTCTGTTATACTGGGTGTAATGAAGAAGAAAAAGAGGGTTCTTGTTCTTGTTGCTGTACTGCTACTAGTCGCTGGCATGGTCGGCTATGTATTGTTGAAACCTGATAAAAAATCAGCTGCCACAGACGTTGTCACCTACTCGACCGACTCACCTGACGAAGAAAAACCCAACAAAGACACCTATAAATGGCAAGGACAACCTACCGATCCTAAGTTTATAACAATGCCAACGATTAATGGCGAAGGGTTTATCCAGAAAGTTGGCGTTGACCAAAACAAGCAAATTGCAGTACCTGGAAATGTGCACGTAGCTGGATGGTTTAACCAGACTGTTTTACCGGGCGAGAAGGGACTGAGCATAATTGATGGCCATGTAACAGGCAGAGTTAACAATGGAATCTTTAAAGATCTGGATAAGTTGAAGGACGGTGATCAGTTCAAGATCGAGTACGGCAACGGGACTAGCAAAGACTTCAAGGTAGTGAAGAGCGTAGACGTCAAAGTGGATAGTGCTGCTTCGGTACTGTTCTCACAAGAACCAAGTATCGAGAGACAAGTTAATTTGATAACATGTTCAGGCAAGTTTGACAGAGCAACTCAGCGCTATCCAAATCGGCTTATTGTTATTGCACAGCCAGTATAACCAGAAATAATGAGGAGTCTAATATGAGCGACAAAGTCCAACCAAAAGCAGTCCGAGGTGTTAAGAAGATCGGTTCTAAAGCCAAAAGTTTTGCAAAAAAACCAATCGCAAAAAAACTTTTATTCTTGGTTGTTATTCTCGCAATTGGCTATGGCATATTTGTGTTAGGTCAGCGCAGTGGTGCTAAGAATCAAAAGGCGCTTGATGCAAAAACGAATGCCACGCGAACAGGTTCACGACGCCCGTCATCATCCAATCTGAGTCGGAAAACCACACTGGGCACCGTAACTACGGTTAATGGTAAAACAATTGAAATCACCCCACGTCAGGGTGACAAAGTGAAGGTGACTATCGACGACACGACACAGATTACAGGCAGTGATGGAAAGAAGGCGGATGCTGGGGCGCTCAAAAAAGACGAAAAAGTCATTGTGACTAGTAAGGTAAATGCCGACAAAAGCCTGACCGCACAACGGATTCGTATCCAACGAACTAAGTAATAGATGCCTACAGTTGAACCTTTAGCACTACTTTTCATACTGGGGTCAAGGTGGTACTATAAGCATAACTGCTATTAAAAGTAAAAGGGTGGGGCATGGGCCGAATATTATCAGTAGATGAGATAAATAGACTGAATGCCTATTGGCGTGCAGCAAACTATCTGTCTGTCGGGCAGATATATTTACGCGACAATCCACTACTGCGTCGTCCGCTAGAACTTAGTGACATAAAAAAGATGCTACTCGGACACTGGGGTACAACTCCGGGACAAAACTTTATTTACGTACATCTTAACAGGGTCATTAATAAGTATGACCGGAGTATGGTGTACATCTCGGGCCCAGGACACGGTGGGCCTGCTCTTGTTGGAAATGTGTATCTCGAGGGAACGTTTAGTGAGTATTATCCGGAAGTCACTCAGGATGAAGCAGGACTAAAAGAGCTATTTCGTAGATTCTCGTTCCCAGGCGGATTATCAAGTCATGTTTCGCCTCAAGTACCTGGATCGATTCATGAGGGTGGAGAACTAGGATATTCTCTCAGTCATGCATTTGGTGCAGTATTTGATAATCCAGATCTGATTACGGCATGTATTGTTGGTGATGGCGAGGCCGAAACGGGCCCACTAGCTACAGCTTGGCATAGTAATAAATTCCTTAACCCTGTTACAGACGGTGCCGTTCTGCCTATACTGCATCTTAACGGATATAAAATAAGTAACCCAACGGTGCTCGCAAGAATTGGAAGGGATGAATTAGAAAAGCTCTTCTTAGGTTATGGTTGGGATCCTCTTTTCGTTGAAGGAGATGATCCTGCGACGATGCACCAACTCATGGCTATGACACTTGATAAAGCAATGGAGAAGATTGCATCAATCCAGAAGAACGCAAGGGAAAACGATGATACTACTCGACCGCGTTGGCCGATGATTATACTAAATTCTCCAAAAGGCTGGACAGGGCCAAAAACAGTAGGTGGAAAGGCAAATGAAGGGAATTTTCGTTCTCATCAAGTCCCTATCTTGATAGACGAGCATCACACAGAGGGTATTGCGCTACTGGAGTCCTGGATGAAGAGCTACCACCCCGAAGAACTGTTTGACGAGAGCGGTGCTCTGATACCGAGCCTTGCAGAACTTTCTCCAAAAGGTCGTCGTCGCATGGGAGCAAACCCTCATGCAAACGGTGGAGAGCTACTACTGGAGCTACGGCTACCAGAGTTTCGTGATTATGCAGTCGCAGTGCCGCATCCGAGCACGACGGGTATTGGAAATGTTCATGCGCTTGGGCCATACCTGAGAGATGTTATAAAACTCAATCATGATCACAAGAATTTTCGTTTGTTTGGCCCCGATGAAACAATCTCGAATCGTCTAGAGGCTGTTTTCGAAACAACAGATAGACAATGGATGGGCGAGGTTCGGGAAAATGATGAGTTCCTATCGAGTAGAGGCGCCGTTCTTGACTCGATGCTCAGTGAGCATCAGTCACAAGGTTGGCTGGAAGGGTATTTATTAACTGGTCGACACGGAGTACTAAATAGTTATGAAGCATTCATCCGCATTGTTGATTCTATGGTTAACCAGCACGCGAAATGGATCAAAATGAGCTCAGAACTTCCTTGGCGCAAGAGTATCGCATCCCTAAACTACTTATTAACCTCACACGTGTGGCGACAAGATCATAATGGCTTCACTCATCAAGATCCGGGTTTTATCGATCATTTAGTAAATAAGAAGGCCGCGACTGCACGTATCTATTTACCGCCAGATGCCAATAGCCTCTTGTCAGTCATGGATCACTGTTTACGAAGTCGTGACTACATCAATCTTACGATTTGTGGCAAGCATGATGGGTATCAATGGCTGACCATGGAACAGGCTGTTGTTCACTGTACAAAAGGCATTAGCAACTGGGATTGGGCAAGTAATGATGGTGGGCAACCTGACATTGTAATGGCGAGTGCAGGTGATGTACCTACGCTTGAGTCACTTGCCGCTGTATCAATATTACGTAAGTATCTACCTGACTTAAAAATTAGGGTTGTGAATGTAGTTGACCTTATGAAGCTACAGCCAAATCTTGAACACCCGCATGGATTAAGCGATATGGACT
>CAYJDY010000013.1:18773-21287 GCA_964369045.1 uncultured Candidatus Saccharibacteria bacterium | reverse complement strand
TATATTGTCGATCCATCGAGTAGCGCTCAGCTACCACTGCCGATTGGAGCAATCATTGGAATTATATTTGCGTCACAGGAGCATTTCAAAATAGACCGTAAGATAGAATATGTAATCCTGCTCATCGCTATGTTCATTGGTTTCTGGCTACCAATGGGATTAACCATCTCTCGTTAGACGCATCGGTTCTCTGGGTCTGGCATCGACAAGAACAGATGAACTTTTTCTTTCTCCGAAGGAATTGAGGCGAGGACTGTCTGAGTGCAAAGCACGAGTTCCACAGCCTCATCATTCGGAAAATATAAAGTTCAACTAATGTTCTTGGTGGCCAGGGATGGTTTTGGCTACTTTTGCCGAAACAAAAGTAGTAGCCGTTTTCCAACAAATACAAAAATATTTAAACTACAGTGGTGTAGTATGCACAACGGCTTGACAGGGGTAAGGTATTAGTGCTAATCTGTATTGGTATATCAAAACCTGTTCTTGGTATGTTGGTAGGTTCGGCTCTCGTTAACAGAGGTGAAAACCGTCAATTACCAAGCATTTTCGTGTATTGCCTAGTGCAAAACGATGACAACACAGCTAACAACGAGGAAATATGAAAGCATTTGTAACCCGCAAAATTGGTATGACAAGTATCGTATCTGACGATGGTTCAGTTATCGCTGTAACCCTGCTTTCCGCTACCCCAAACACTGTTACCCAGGTTAAAACTGTCGAGACTGATGGCTATAATGCTGTTCAGGTTGGTGCGGAAACACGCAATCGAATCGGCAAGACCATGGCAGGACATCTCAAGGCAGCGAAAGCATCAAGCAAACTCATCCGCGAATTTAGAACAGAAGAATTAGACGAAGACCTTAGCGTAGGAACAGAACTTACCGCCGAGGTCTTTTCAGTTGGTGACGTCGTAAAAGTAACTGGCACAAGCAAAGGCAAGGGCTGGGCTGGTACTATCAAACGACATAACTTCCATCGTGGACGCAAAACTCATGGTGGTGGAAGCTACCGACGTCCTGGTTCTATTGGTTCAATGTATCCTCAAAGAATTTTCCGTGGTAAGAAAATGGCTGGTCAAATGGGCCACGAACAGGTCAGTGTTAAAAATCTAAAAATCGCCCTCGTTGACACCGAACTTAATGTTATCGGTGTTACTGGTGCAGTACCTGGCCCACGAAAAGGCATCGTACTCGTTCAAGGAGCAAAATCATGAGCGTAGCAACTTATACTAAATCAGGGGCAAAAGCTACAACAGCTGCAAAACTAGACAAAGATATCTTCGATATTAATGTCGAGAGTCATGAACTTGTAAAACAAGCTTACGTTGCATACCTCGCCAATGGCCGAGAAAACCTAGCTGTCACCAAGACTCGTGGACTCGTCAGTGGTGGTGGTAAGAAGCCATGGAAGCAAAAGGGAACAGGACGTGCACGTTTCGGTTCTAGCCGTGTACCTATTTGGCGCGGTGGTGGTATCACTTTTGGTCCTACAGGACTGGAAAACTATTCAAAGAAATTGAACGTCAAAGCCAAGCGGCTTGCTGTTCGTCAGGCATTGAGCCTTTCAAATGCAGATAGTAAGATCGTTGTTATCGAATCATTTGCAAGTGTTGATGGTAAGACAAGCGATATGGCCAAGCTACTAGCAAAGCTGGGCGCTAAGCGTCAAACACTTGTTGTTGTTGATGCTAAAACTCCTGAGCTCATTCGTGCATCTGCTAACCTATCTCAGGTTAAAGTCGTACAGGCTTCATACCTAAACGTATTCGATATCATCAATGCACACCATATTGTTGTCACGCAAAAAGCTTTACCTATCATTTCTGACTGGTTGAACGCGACCGTCAAAAGTGAGGGAGAAAAATAATGAAGACATCTAACCTTACAATGGCCCTCAAGCCACGCATGAGCGAAAAAGCCTACGCACAAAGCTTGTCAGATAACGTCTACGTTTTCGTAGTGCCTATTACCGCAACCAAGCTAACTATTGCTGATGCTGTTACTGCTCAGTTCGACGTAACTGTCACCAACGTCCGTATTGTCGTTCAAAAAGGTAAAGCTGTTGCAGCTCGTCGACGACGTGCTCGTTCAGCTGTTGGTCATCGTGCCGACATGAAGAAAGCCTACGTAACGCTCAAAGCTGGTGATCATATCGCTATCTTTGATGCACCTGAAGACAAGGCAAAAGACGCCAAGGCTGAAAAGAAGGAAGCCAAAAAGGCAGACAAGAAAGCAAAGGAGACTAAGTAATGGCAATTAAAGCTTATAACCCTACTACTCCTGCACAACGTGGTATGACCACTCAGGATATGAGTGAAATCACTGCAAAGCGACCAATCAAGTCATTGCTCGTCATCAAAAAACGCGTGAGCGGTCGTAACAACCAGGGACGTATTACTACTCGTCACCGCGGTGGTGGTGCCAAGAAATTCTACCGTCTTGTAAACTTCAAGATGGAAACAGGTAGTACAGCGACTATCGAAGCTATCGAATATGATCCAAACCGTAGTGCACG
>CAYJDY010000013.1:0-18673 GCA_964369045.1 uncultured Candidatus Saccharibacteria bacterium | reverse complement strand
GGAAACGAACAACATCAGAACATCAAGATCGGTAAAGCTGGACGTAACCGTCATAAGGGTATCCGACCAACCGTTCGTGGTGTTGTCATGAACGCTGCTGATCACCCTCATGGTGGTGGTGACGGTGGACGACATGGTACAGCCAAAGATCCTCGAACTCCTTGGGGTCAGAAGACTTTGGGCTACAAGACGCGTCGTCGTAAGAGCACAACTAAGTTTATCGTAAGAAGCCGTCACTCGGCGAAGAGGAAATAAGGAAGCACTATGAGTCGATCACTAAAAAAAGGACCATTCATCGATCCAAAGCTTGCTAAGAAAGTTAGCGCACTTGGCGATGAAGACCGAACCATCATCAAGACATGGGCTCGAAGTTCTACGATTTCTCCAGATTTCGTAGGCAAGACTATTGCTGTTCATAATGGCAAAGTTCATGTTCCTGTATTTGTTACTGAAAACATGGTTGGACACAAACTCGGTGAGTTTAGCCCAACACGTAAGTTCCGCTCACACGGCGGTAAGCTCGCGAAAGGTAAGAAATAATGGGTGTTCTAGCTGTTGCTAAGGGCGTAAACATGAGCCCACGTAAAGTTGGTGTTGTTGCCGCTTTGGTTCGCGGTCGTACTGTTGATGATGCGCTTACAATCCTCTCGCATGTTCCACGTGCTTCTGCTGTTCCTGTTCGAAAAGTGATCGAAAGTGCCCGTGCGAATGCTGATCACAATCACCGACTCAAGCCAGAAACGCTTGTTATTACCGAAATCAGCGTTAGCCCAGGTGTTCCGCTAAAGCGATTCCGACCAGCAGCACAAGGTCGTGCACTACCGTTCAAGCGACGAAGTAGCCACATCCGTGTTGTTGTTGACGGCGAAGCTCGACCAGCGAAGAAGCCAGTAAAGACAGCTGAGACTAAAGAGAAGAAGGAGGCTAAATAATATGGGACAAAAAGTTAATCCAATTAGCATGCGCCTCCAGGTCAACAAAGACTGGCGAAGCAAATGGTTTGCAAGCAAGCGCGATTATGCGAACTACCTTGCAAAAGATTTGAGCGTGCGCAAGATGATCCAAGACAAGCTTGGCAGTCGTGCTGCAATCAACAAGGTTGATATTGAGCGATCACCAAATCTCGTTACTGTTACTATCTACACAGCAAAAGCTGGTGTGGTAATTGGTCGTGGTGGTGCTGGTGCTCAAGAGCTAAAAGCAGCTATCGAAAAGATCTATGGTGCACAGACTCGCGTAAACATCGAGGAAGTTAAAAAGCCAGAGCTACATGCAAAACTTGTTGCCGAAAACATTGCTCACCAAATTGAACGACGTATTTCATTCCGACGTGCAGTTAAGTCAACCGCAGCTGCCACTATGCGCGCAAACGCAAAAGGTATCCGTGTTGAAGTAGCTGGACGATTGAACGGTGCAGAAATGTCACGACGCGAAAAAGAAGTTCAGGGAAGCGTCCCACTTCATACTATCCGTGCTGACATCGACTACGCACACGTAAACGCAAAGACACCTGCCGGCCTTATCGGCGTTAAGGTATGGATCTACAAGGGCGAGGTATCCTAACATGTTAATGCCGAAACGAACCAAATTTAGAAAAGTTAGAAAGGGCCGAATCACTGGCGTTGCTACAAGTGGCAACTACATTGCTTTCGGTGACTTCGCTCTGCAAAGTCTTGGAAGTGAACGAATCACTTCACGCCAGATCGAAGCCAGTCGTCAAGCGATGACTCGTTACATCAAGCGTGGTGGTAAAATCTGGATCCGAATCTTCCCACACACTCCAGTTACCCGCAAACCACAAGACGTCAAAATGGGTAGTGGTAAAGGAAATCCAGAATTCTTCGTAGCCAAGGTTCGTCCTGGAACAATCCTGTTCGAAATGCAGGGTGTAAGCGAAGAAGTCGCTCGCGAGGCAATGCGTCTCGCTAGTCATAAGTTACCTATCAAGACCAAGTTCTTGGTCAAGGATGAGGCATAATCATGAAAATAATTGATATCCGTAAATATTCAACCGCTGAACTGGCAACAGAAAGCACTAAACTTCGCGAGGAAATCGCCGAATTGCGTCGCCGTGTACACATGGGCGAGCTGCAAAACGTTCGAATGATCCGCGTTAAGCGTAAAGACCTAGCCCGTATGCTGACCGTACTGGGTGAGCAGCTATCAAAGGAGAATGCATAATGGCTAAAACCCTGACAGGTGTGGTTGTATCAGATAAGACCGACAAGACAATTGTTGTTTCTGTACAAACCCACAAAAACCATCCAATTTACCGTAAGTCATATGTAACGAGCAAACGCTTTATGGCACACGACGAAAAGAACGAAGCTAAGCAAGGCGATACTGTTGTTATCAGCGAAACTCGCCCACTTAGTGCTCGTAAACGCCATACGCTCGATAAGGTTCTCGATCATGCTGCAATCAGCCAGGATCAGACTGTTGAAGCTATTACTGCAGAGCCAGTCGTAGAGAAGAGCAAAGATTCAAGCGAGGAGAAGTCAGTATGATCCAGCAAGAATCACGACTAAACGTCTGCGATAACAGCGGTGCTAAAGAAATTCTTTGCATCCGTGTTCTCGGTGGCACACGACGACGATACGCACGTGTTGGCGATGTTATTGTCGCTACCGTCAAGCAAGCTAACCCACAAGGAAACGTCAAAAAGAAATCTGTGGTACGTGCTGTTATCGTCCGAACTAAGTACGTTATCAAGCGAAAAGATGGTTCAACTATCCGTTTCGACGATAATGCTGCCGTTATCATTGGTGATGATAAGTTACCAAAAGCAACCCGTATCTTTGGCCCAGTTCCACGTGAGCTTCGTGACCTTGGATACGCTAAAATTATTTCCCTCGCACCGGAGGTCCTATAATGACACATTCTAAATCAACAACTAAGACCGTATACAAAATCCGGCTCAAGAAAGATGACGTTGTTATCGTTCGTGCCGGCAAGTACAAAGGCCAAACCGGAAAAGTTTTGGCTACACACCCAACTCTAAACAAAGTTACCGTTGAGGGCATCAACATTGTCAAGAAACACCAAAAGCCAAACAAGCAATACCCACAGGGTGGAATCATTCCAATCACCAAACCAATTGATGTTTCAAAAGTTGGTATTGTTGACCCGACAACTAAGAAAGCTAGCCGAATTGGTTATACCACTGATAAAGCCGGCAAAAAGACTCGCGTATTCAAATCGAGTGGAAAGGAGATCAAATAATGGCTACTAAAACTGCAACCAAAACAGCAGCACCTTATGTTGCACGTCTAAAAGATCTCTATAACACTCAGTACGCTGCAGAGCTTCAAAAAGAGCTCGGTCTTGCTAACCCTCACCTCGTACCACGTCTCGAAAAGATCGTAGTAAACGTTGGTTTGGGTCGTGCTAAGGATGACAAGAAGATCCTAGCAACTGCATCGAACACACTACGAAAGATTACTGGACAAGAACCAATCGACACAATCGCTAAACTTTCAATCGCAGGATTCAAGCTACGTGAAGGTAACAAGATTGGTATCAAAGTAACTCTACGTGGTAACCGAATGTACGAATTCGCTGACCGACTCATCAATATCGTACTGCCTCGTCTTCGTGACTTCCACGGTGTAAAAGCTGGTGCGTTTGATAAGTCAGGCAACTACAGCATCGGATTTGTTGACCAGTCAGTCTTTCCTGAACTTACTTTCGAAGAAACTACTACCGTTCATGGATTGCAAGTCGTCTTTGTCGTAAAAGCCACTGACGCAGCTGCATCTAAAGCACTATTGACCAAGTTCGGAATGCCGTTCGAAAAGAAGGAGAGAAACTAATATGGCACGTAAATCAAACATCGCGCGCGATCTTAAGCGCCAGAAAATGATCAAGAAGTACGAAGCAAAGCGTGCTGAACTGAAAAAGATGGGTGACCTAGAAGGACTCCACCTTCTACCTCGGAACTCTTCTCCAACTCGTTGGAAGAACCGATGTATCGAAACAGGCCGTCCTCGCAGTTACATGCGCACATTCGGCCTATCTCGAATTTCATTCCGTGAACATGCCTCTAAGGGTGAAATCCCTGGTGTAACGAAAGCTAGCTGGTAAAGGAGTACTATGTCTACAACATCTACAGATCCAATCGCAGACATGCTTTCACGAATTCGTAACGCTATCGCTGTACGAAAAACTGAAGTACTGCTTCCACACTCTAAAGTTAAAGAGTCTGTGGCAAGTCTGCTAAAACAGAACAATTTTATTGATAAAGTCACCGTATCCGACGCAAGCATTGGTAAAACATTGCATGTGTCTATCAACAACGAAGATAGTAACGCCCGTATTACTGAGATCAAGCGTCTTAGTACTCCTGGTCGTCGCTACTATGTTGCTGCAAAAGATATTCCCGTTGTGAAAAGCGGTCGTGGAATCGTTATCGTCTCTACCTCAAAGGGTATGATGACTGGTAAAGAAGCCAAGGCTGCCGGCATCGGCGGTGAATTAATATGTAAGGTATATTAAAAATGAGTCGCGTAGGTAAATCACCAATCACAGTTCCATCAGGAGTTTCAGTAACAATTGCAGATGATGCAATTACTGTTTCCGGCTCAAAAGGTACACTCACCCAGTTCACCATGGATAACATTACTGTTGCCCAAGAAGGTGATCAAATCATTGTCACTCGTGCCAATGATGAGCCAAAAATCCGTGCTAAGCACGGACTCATGCGTGCACTTATCAACAATATGGTTGATGGTGTCAGCAAGGGCTTTAGCAAACAACTCGAAATCAACGGTGTTGGTTATCGTGTTGCATCACAAGGACAAAACCTCAAGCTAAACCTCGGCTTCTCTCATGATGTCATCTACCCATTGCCTCAGGGCATTACAGCTACCATCGAAGGTACCGTGATTACTGTCACTGGTATCAGTCGCCAACAAGTTGGTCAGGTTGCAGCCGAGATTCGAGCACTTAAAAAGCCAGAGCCATACAAGGGCAAGGGTATCAAGTACGTCGGCGAACGAATTATTCGCAAATCCGGCAAGTCAGGTAAGGACAAATAAACTATGAACCGATTAACTCACAAATTACATAATCTAGCTCAACGAAAGCGACGCGTTCGTTCTACCGTTATTGGAACGACCGAGCGTCCTCGACTTTCCGTGTTCATTAGTAATCGTCACATTACTGCTCAAATTATTGATGATTCAAAATCAAAGACCCTTATTCATGTCAGTACAAATGGCAAGACAACAACTGGGACAATGACTGAAAAAGCCGAGAACATTGGCGCAGAGATCGCAAAGAAAGCAACCGCAGCCAAAATAAGTAAGGTCGTTTTCGACCGTGGTGGAAGAATTTACCACGGACGAGTTCAAGCCCTTGCCGATTCGGCACGTAAGAATGGACTGGAGTTTTAATATGCAGAACAATCGAAGCGCAGGCCGTCCTGCAAAAGACCAAACACCAGAAGAAAAGCAATTCGACGAACGGATCGTTAATATCGACCGTGTAGCACGTGTTGTAAAAGGTGGACGACGATTCCGTTTCCGAGCACTTGCTGTCGTAGGTGACCGCAAAAACAAAGTCGGTATCGGTTCTGCTAAAGGTGCCGATGTCACAACTGCAGTAGCAAAGGCTATGGAAGTAGCTAAAAAGAACATGGTTACTATTCATCTTTACAAAGACACATTGCCACATGATGCTACCGCAAAGGTTGGTGGTGCGAATATTCTCATTAAGCCAGCGAGCCCAGGTACTGGACTTATCGCCGGTGGTGTTGTTCGTACAATCCTAGAAGTTGCTGGCGTACGCAATGCACTCAGTAAGTCACTCGGTTCAACCAACAAGACGAACACTGCCTACGCAACACTCGAAGCTTTGCAGAGTCTCGTTCCTGCTAAAAAGTGGGTGACTTCTCAGAATGATGCAAAAGCTGAAACTAAAAAAGCAGCTGCTAAAAAAGTTGCAGCCAAGACAGCAGGAGCAAAATAATGAACTATAGCCAACTAAACGTAGAATCTAAGAAATCACCAAAGCGCGTTGGTCGTGGTATCGCTGCCGGTCAAGGTAAAACTGCCGGACGTGGAACCAAAGGTCAAAAAGCACGTGCTGGTTTTAGTCAACGCCCAGGATTCGAAGGTGGTCAAACACCGCTTGCGCAACGTTTTCCTAAACTTCGTGGTTTTACTTCTCACCGCACCCCTGCAGAGACAGTCTACACTGGTCAGCTCGACGCTCTAGGTGCTAAGATTGATAACCACATCCTTGCAGAAGCTGGTCTAATTACCAGTGCATACACTCGAGTCAAGCTCGTCATCAAAGGTGACGTAACAAAGAAGCATGCTGTGTCACTGCAGTCTGCAAGCAAGACATCTATCGCTGCAATAGAAAAAGCTGGCGGATCATTTGCCCGCGTTGAGCAAATCAAGCGTCCTGTAACATCTACCAAAAAATCTGCTGACAAATAAGTTTTTCGCGGATCATTAAAAAACACATCATAATCGACTCGCGGGGCAGTTTGCCAACTGGTATACTTGAGTAGATTAGCGACGGGAAGGTACAAACAAAACATGAGTTGGAAAGTAATTTGGGGATCTCTAAAGAGTGCCGATATGCGCAAGCGCGTGCTTGCAGTACTCGGCATGTTGCTGGTATTTCGTATTTTTGCTCATATTCCAGTGCCTCTTGCAGACCCAAAAACCCTTAAGCAGATCCTTGAGAATGTCTTTAGTTCCCAGGACTCACCTCAGTTATTCAGCTTTATTAACGTCCTTTCTGGTGGTGCGTTGGCCAACTTCTCGATCATGCTTGTCGGTCTTGGTGCATACATTAACGCATCTATCATTATGCAGTTGCTCACCAAGGCGATTCCTCAGCTGGAAGCTCTTAACAAAGAAGGTGAGTTTGGTCGTAAGAAGATCAACCAATACACTCGTTTGCTGGCGCTACCACTGGCTATTATGCAGTCTATTGGTGCTATCTATTTGGTCCGTCAGTCAGCGTCAAGCATTGGTGGACTTGGTGATATTACCGCCAATACCTCACTGATCCAGTGGGTACTAATGGTATCGGCCTTAACTGGTGGCTCGATGATCCTTATGTGGCTCGGGGAACTCATCACAGAACAAAGCATTGGTAACGGTATTTCGTTGATTATTACCGTTGGTATCGTGAGTACGTTGCCAAAGACAATGGTCAGCTTGTTCAACAGTATCGTCGATAAGAACAACGAATGGACTGTATTTGGTCATCAACTACCTATCAGTAAAATGGGGCTCTTTTATTCACTCATCATCATAGCCGTGGTAACGATAGTCACTATCTTCGTGGTTAAACTCAACGAGGCTGCCCGCAAAATCACCATCAACTACGCCAAGCGTATCCAGGGTAACCGTACCTACGGCGGCGTTACGACCATTTTGCCAGTCAAACTTATCACTGCCGGTGTGGTACCAATCATCTTCGCCGTAGCATTCTTGAGTGTACCGAGTTTTGCAGGACAACTTATGTCCGGATCTAGCAGTGCACGATTGCAAGAACTCGGTGCAACACTCGTCAAGCTTTTCCAGAACCCATCTGCTCAGACATTCCAAGAACCCGGATGGCAACCATATGTATATCCAATTGTCTATTTCTTCCTTGTAGTGGTCTTTACCTTCTTCTACACTAGCATCGCTTTTAACTCTACTGAGATCGCCGAGAACCTCAACAAACAGGGTGGCTTTATCGAAGGCGTTCGCGCCGGCGCACAGACCGAGAAGTACTTGTCCCGCGTCGTTAACCGTTTAACATTGTTCGGAGCATTTGCACTCGGAATGTTGGCGCTACTACCAATCATTGGTCAGATGTTCATTCAGACCAACATTACGCTTGGTGGAACGAGTATATTAATCCTTGTATCGGTAGCCCTCGAAACCTTACGTCAGATCGAATCACGTGCTCTTATGGTTACATACGACCAATATCAGCAGCCTGACTTTTTCTATGACACGAGCACGCCAATTGACGCTGCCACAGGTGGACGAAGATTGCGATTTTTGCCAAGCCGCAATAAAGAGAATAAAAAGGTAAAGTAGCCTTTACATAACAGGGGTTCTCCTGTTATAATTGACTCTTAGTTATATTTATGTCAGCAAACAAGGAAGTAATCGAATTAACGGGAACTATTGTAGAGACTCTACCAGGGACTCAATTTCGTGTCGAACTTGAAAACGGACATAAAATCATAGCTCATGTTGCAGGAAAGATGAGGAAACATTATATCCGAATCGTACCCGGTGACAGCGTGACGGTCGAGTTGACCCCTTACGATCTAACTAAGGGCAGAATCACCTATCGCAAATCGTGAACTTTTATAAACAATAAAGCAGTGTGTTATGCATTCTAGAAAGAGGTATGATCCGCATGAAAGTGCGTGCTAGCGTCAAAAAAATCAGTCCGGATGACAAGATCGTTCGCCGTAAAGGCCGAATCTACGTCATCAACAAGTTAAAGCCAAAACATAAGCAGAGGCAGGGTTAACTATGGCTCGAATATCAGGTGTTACAATTCCTGCAGAAAAGCAGATTCAAATCTCGCTTACTTACGTCTATGGTATTGGTCCAAAGACAAGTGGTGATGTTTTAAGCCAGGCGAAGGTAGATCCTACTATTCGCGTTAAGAATCTCACTGATGCTGAGATTTCACGTATTCAGGAAGTTATTAACGAAAACCTTACCGTCGAGGGTGAACTACAACGAATTGTTAGCGGTAACATTAAGCGTCTCAAAGACATTAATTCATACCGTGGACTTCGTCACAAAATGAGCCTTCCAAGTCGTGGTCAACGCACCAAGACAAACGCTCGAACCCGACGTGGTAAAAAAGTAACTGTTGGTGGTACAGCTAAGAAAGTAGCAGCGAAGACTTAAGATGGCAGATACAACTACAACTCCAAAGAAAAAGAAGTCGAAGCGAGTAGTCGCACAAGGACAGGTACATGTCTTTGCTAGCTTCAACAATACTATTATTTCATTCACTGACGCCCAGGGTGGCGCACTTACCGCTTCTAGCGCAGGTGCATGCGGTTTCAGAGGATCTAAAAAAGGTACAGCCTATGCAGCTCAGATCGCTTGCGAAAAAGCTGGAAACGCCGCAAAACAGCAGTACGGATTTTCCCGTGCTGATGTATTCGTCAAAGGCGTTGGCCTCGGACGTGAGTCTGCAGTTCGAACACTAAATACCCTCGGGATTAGCGTAGATAGCATTCGCGACGTAACGGGAATCGCTCATGGTGGCGTTCGACCCAAGAAAGCTCGAAGGATTTAATTTATGGCACGAGATACACAATCAATTGTAAAGATGAGCCGACGTGAAGGCTATGCTCTTCACCCGAAAGCTCACAAAGCACTTGCGAAGCGAACTTCAATGCCTGGTGCGAGTGCGAATGCCCGCGGCATGCGCAACAAGCCAAGCCAGTACAGTCTGCAACTTCGTGAGAAACAAAAAGTAAAACGATTATACGGTTTGCTCGAGAAGCAGTTTAGTAACCTAATGGCCGAATCTTCACGTAAGCAAGGTCAAAGTGGTGAAATTTTGCTACAACTTCTAGAAAGACGGCTCGATAATGCAATTTATCGCAGTGGTCTAGCTGTCAGCCGACGCGCTGCACGACAACTTGTAACACATGGACACTTCATGCTTAACGGTCGCCGAGTTGATATTCCTTCAATTCGAATGAAACCAGGCGATGAAATTGTCCTTCGTGACGCAAGCAAAAAGAATGAGTACTTCAAACGAATCGATGACGTAAGCCCAGCCTCTCCTGACACTGTCCCGGCTTGGATGAAAGTCAACCGCAAAAAATTTGAAATTTCTATATCTGGCATTCCAACTCGTGAAGAGGCAGAACCAGAAATTAATGAGCAACTAATCGTAGAATACTACTCACGCTAGGGAGGCGTCTGAAATAATGTCAAAAATGATTCACACACCAGGACTCGTAAACATCGACGACCACGGAAGCAGCTCAGCAACATTTGTTATTGAGCCACTTCACACCGGTTACGGCATGACACTAGGTAACTCACTCCGACGAGTGTTGCTATCTAGTATTGCGGGTGCTGCTATTACTGCGTTCAAGATCGAAGGCGCAACACACGAATTCACTACTATCAAGGGAGTTAAAGAAGATGTCGTTGACATCATGCTTAACCTCCGTGGTATTCGATTCCGCGTCTTCAGCGATGAGCCACAAACACTACGTCTTACCAAAACTGGCAAAGGCAAGATTACAGCCAAAGATATTACTACCAACGCTGATGTTGAGGTAGCAAACCCATCACACGTTATTGCAACGCTTGATGATGACAAAGCTAAGTTTGTTCTCGACATCATTGTCGAAACAGGCCGCGGATATCGAACAATCGAAGAAGGTGCTGCACGTAAGCACAGCGACATGATTGCACTCGATGCCGTATTTAGCCCAGTACTTCGCGTACGCTACAAAGTAGAAAACACTCGTGTTGGTCAGATGACTAACCTTGATCGTTTACTACTAACTGTTGATACTGATGAAACTATCACTCCACGTGATGCTTTCGAAGAAGCAGCCGCTATCCTCGTCAATCAGTACACAGCTCTTGCTGGTCAAACACGTGTCGAAGTAAGCGCACCTATCGTTGCACCAGTTGCCGGTGGAAGTGCTGAAAGCGAAAATGATGATCCTGCAGAACTTATGACTTCAATCGAAGATCTTAACCTGTCTGCACGAACAACAAACGCGTTGATCAACAATGAGATCCACACACTAAAAGACCTCTTTAGCCTAAGCGACGCTGAACTTCGTGACCTTAAAGGTTTCGGTAGCAAAGCACTCGACGAAGTTAAAGATAAAATGAGCGAGTTGGAGCTGTAGAATGCATCGTCACGGTTACCAAGGTCGCAAATTCGGAAGAGAGACAGATCAAAGACTAGCACTCATGCGCAGTCTTGCTGAATCTTTCATTCGCGACGAATCAATCAAAACAACCCTGCCAAAGGCGAAAGAGCTTGTTCCTTATGTTGAAAAGCTCATCACCAAAGCTAAGGTCGGGGATCTACACAATCGACGACAAGTTATTTCTGGTCTTCAGACCATCGAAAGCGCACACAAACTCGTCGATGAAATCGCACCAAAACTATCTGGTCGTGTAAGTGGTCACGTACGCATCGAAAAAATCGGCGCACGACGCGGCGACAACGCAGAGATGGCGCAAGTCAGCTTTGTTGATGACCTCAAGTCTGCACCAGTTGCAGTTGCCGCAAAGGCCGCAGAAGTAGAAAAGCCAAAGGCTAAGGCTGCTGCTCCTAAGAAAGCTACTGCAACCAAGGAGAAGAAATAATGAAACAACCAACTAACAAAACATTCAGTGCAAAGCCAACTGACGTAGTGCGCAAATGGTATGTCATTGATGCTGCGTCTGCGCCAATGGGTCGTCTTGCAACGGAAGCTGCAAGCTTGCTTATCGGTAAAGGTAAGCCGATGTTCACACATCACGTAGACGTCGGTGATTATGTCATCGTCATCAATGCAAGTGACCTTGTTGTTACTGGTAACAAAATGGAAGACAAGAAATACTACCATCACAGTCAATTCCCAGGTGGACTAAAGACTGCAAGTCTTAAGGACAAGATGGCGAAAGATCCTACAACTGTCATTACACGTGCCGTTCGCGGTATGTTACCTGTAAACAAATTGCGTCCTGCTCGTCTTGCTCGACTAAAGGTCTACGCTGGCGCAGAACACAATCACAGCGCACAGATGCCAGAAGTCTTTACCCTAAAATCATCACGAACAGAAAAGGAAGTTAAATAATGGCAACTTCAACGAAACCTGCAAAAGGCTATTTCTACGCGCTTGGTCGCCGTAAAAGTGTTACCGCCCGTGCCCGTCTTATGACTGGCAAAGGCGAGATTACTATTAACAGCAAACCAGCCGAAGAATATTTTGCCGGCAGCAAATCACTCCTTCACGAAATCAGCAAACCATTTAACGTACTCGAGCAGAACAACAAGTTCGACGTAACCGTTGTGGTTTCTGGTGGTGGTATGAGTGGTCAAGCTTCAGCAATTCGCCTAGCAATCTCCAAAGCCTTTGTCGTCATGAACGAAGACTTCAAAGCAACACTGAAGCGTGCAGACCTACTCGGTCGCGATCCTCGAGAGAAAGAACGTAAGAAGTTCGGTCTTAAGGGTGCTCGTAAGCAACGTCAGTTCACCAAACGGTAAACCACGTTCGCTTTGCTCAATTGTTTATAGGAGGGGAATTCTTCCCCTCCTATCATTTTGCCAAAGCAAAACTGTTCTCCCCTCAAACTGTATCCATTTTTACCGAAATAAATCCGGAAAAATGGATATTTTTTATTTACGAATGATGACTTCAGTGGCTACTATACCGGCGTCGGTTTGCATAGGCACCGTGGCATAAGTTCCTGATTCAAGTGTTCCGCTCATAGCGCAACCACCGATAGCTCCATGGCACCCTGTCTGGCGAACAGGAACGCCCTCTGCACGAAGTTCTTCGGTAATAGCTTCTCTGTCGACACAGTTTGCACCGCACACTTTCACAGTACGATCATCACCAAAATATATTCCACCGAGCGCAGCCTGAGAAACTTCAAAGGTTTTTAGTTCTTGCATAATTGCATTATTATAGCATAATGTATATGCTTTATCAATAGTAGGGAACAAGTCATGTATACTACTGTCATGCCCCTCGTACTGCCAGGTGATTACTGGATATTCATTGCTTCATTCTTTGTCATAAGCCTTTTTGTAGTGCAGAAGGCAATGCTATTTGCTTATTTAACACTTGGAGCAACAACTACCATCATCTATATGCACTACGGTTCTACCCGGGTAGTTCTACACCTGATAATTATGTTCTCTTCAGTATCCATACTACGTTTAGCTTCAAGAAAATTCGCACAACAAGAAATCATCGAAGACGAATAGTGTTTGCATAAAAATAAACAATAGTATAGAATACTCGAGTTATGAATAAATTAATGATCAATGTTGCATATTGGTTTACCGGACAATCTTGGACGGTTTATTCAGCATAGCTAAATTTTAGAAATCAAAAAACAATAACCGTCCACCAGGGCGGTTTTTTTAATTTAAGGAGAAATAATGGAAATTGATAGAAACGAAGCGTTAACAATATTACACGCTCATAGGATTGAGGTGTCAGACATGGACCCTCGTTCGCCAATAGAAATAGCGACACAATACGTAATGACCGGACAAGTAGCACTTCAGCAAGTCCCGGAGCAACGGATGGACAGTGTTGCAAAGATACAGGCAGAAATAGCCTGGCCGGGACTTACCGAAGCGACCAGTAGGGTGGGGAGCCTGTCATGATATCGGCAGTGGCAGAACATTTAAATAATAGAGAATAACAAGAAAGCAAAAGGAACATATTAATGGAAACAATACTAACAACAGAACAAGCGCATCGGCGTAATGTTCTAAAAGATCAAACAGATATAGAAAAGGCGGAGCGCGTCATTCAGTGTACTGCCAGTGCACGATGCACACGTACAATCGTAGAATACGTTGATGCTCCTGCATCTCGTCATAGTCGATTGCCGCAAGAGATCGTAGAAGTGATGCGACTAAACCCGGCTATCCAATTAGTGGAGCTTCCGTGCAATCATCACGGCGGACAAGAATATAGTAATAACATACAAGGAAGAATATGAAACGATCAATTAGCAAACGAATAATCCTAGTTGGTGGGATGGGGCCACAAGCTAGCCTTGAGCTTCATCGCCGCATAATCCGGAGGGCGGGGTATCTTTGGCGCGACTAACGGGGATGAATACCCCTTCATCGTCCATCTATCTCTACCGATTCAGGATTTCATCAGTGACACGAAAAAAATTGAAGACGCCAAGAATATAATCGTAGACAATCTAAAGAGATTACAGGATTCAACAGACGATACGGTCATCATTGCATGCAATACAGCACATCTTCTACAAAATGATATAGAGCAATCTCTCAACATCTCCATTAGTTCGCTTTTGGAATCCGTTGCGAGCGCAGTCCAACAAAGGGCAATAAACAAAGTCGGTCTACTCGCATCACCCACGACGAACAAAAGTGGCATATACCACAAAGTTCTTAAACGAAATAATGTTGAACTGCTGACATTACCCAGAACCGGTCAACAAGCGCTCGAACGCGTCATAAGACATACTATTGCGATGCAAGTCACACGTTCAGACATTGACCTAGTAAAATTAATGCATCAAAAATTGATTAGTGCTGGTGCAGAAGGTGTAATATTAGGATGTACAGAGTTATCGACCTTATCTTTGGGAAATGAAGATAAACTTATTGACCCATTAAAAGAGATCCTCTCTGTTATCATGCCACTAAATCAAAGAAATAACGTATAATGAGAGTAATATGAACAAACCAGTCATCCTCACAGGCCTTAGGGCTAATAACGATTTGCACCTCGGTAACTATCTGGGGGCATTGCTTCCTATTGTCAAAATGCAACGTCAGCATGCCGGAGATTACGTCGTCAACTTATTTGTGCCAGATCTGCATAGTTTTACCACGCCGATCGACCATAGTAAGTTGTTTGTGCAGTCGCTCAATAACCTCCGTGTGTTCGTAGCTGCCGGTCTGAATCTGACCAACCAAGATACCTTCATCTACCGTCAAAGTTACGTGCCAGCACATAGCGAACTTACCGTCATTCTCAATAGTTTTGCCTATATGGGTGAGCTCAACCGCATGACTCAGTTCAAAGAGAAAGGTGATGGAAAGGCAAATGTTAGCGTAGGCCTTTTCGACTACCCAGTACTTATGACTGCCGACATACTTCTGTACGGAGCAAAGTATGTACCGGTCGGTGCCGATCAAACTCAGCACGTAGAACTTGCGCGAGACATAGCTATACGGATGAATAACAAGTTTGGTGATTTGTTTACACTACCGGAAGCCGAGAAAGAGCAGATTGCCTTCACAAATTCTACCGAGCGCTTACGCATTCGCGACCTAGCGAGCCCAGAGAAAAAGATGAGCAAATCAGACGAATCAGGCAAGGGCGTCATTTTCCTCAGCGACACGCCAGAAGTAGCTGCCAAGAAAATAATGAGCGCAACAACCGATAGTCTTGGCAGTATCGCCTACGACAAGGCAGAGCGCCCCGGTATCAGTAACCTCATGGATATTTTGTCTGCGCTTACTAACACTCCTATCGATAAAGTTGTAGAAAAATATCAAGGTCAAACTCAGTATGGACCACTCAAAACTGATGTCGCAGAAGCAGTCAAGACGTTCCTTTCTGACTTCCAAAACAAGCTTGCTCATGTGGACGAATCCGCACTGCAAGCAAAACTACAATCGTCTGAGGAAACTATTAATACTGTCGCAAACGAAACACTTTTGCGTGTACAAAAAGCCGTTGGGTTGCGTAACTAGATGCTAGAATTTATCGCCCAAGACAGTAGTCGATTGGACGTTTTTGTTGCATCTCAAATAGAAGACGCCAGCCGTTCTTTTGTCAGCACCTTATGTGATCAGGGCAAGGTAAGCATCAACGGTACAACTATATATAAGACCTCGACTAAGGTTCATGGTGGCGACAAAGTGGAAGTAGACTACGAGGCTTTGACTGCACTCGACATACCAGAAATTAATCTAGATGTTCTGTACGAAGATGACGACTGTTTAGTAGTCGTAAAACCAGAAGGCATCCTAACCCACAGCAAAGGTGCTTTTAATCCAGAGGCGACGGTGTCCACATTCATCCGATCGCGAACAACCGGCATGAACGACAATCGTGGCGGTATCGTGCATCGACTCGACCGTGTGACTTCTGGGCTACTTATTTGTGCCAAGAACGAAGCCTCACTCGACTGGCTACAAAAGCAGTTCGCTGATCGTAAAGTACAAAAGACTTATATGGCTGTTGTCAGCGGTATTCCGGAACAACCTGAGGCCATCATCGAAATGCCTATCGAGCGTAATCCCAAAAAACCTCAAACATTCCGCGTAGGCCCAAATGGCAAAAAGGCCAAGACTCAGTACAAAATCATCGACTCAAATGATGAATATAGCCTGGTTGAGCTATTACCAACGACCGGCCGAACGCATCAACTTCGTGTACACATGAGCCAGATCGGACACCCGATTGTAGGTGACGTACTGTACGGTGGCATCCCCGCTGACCGCACTTATTTACACGCATTATCACTAGAGTTAACTCTGCCGAACAAGGAACACAAAAAGTTCACTGCACCTCTACCGTCGTCGTTTAACGATATGCTATCCTGAGGCTATGAAGCCACTTCTCCATGACGCAACGGGTAGCGCAGTATCTGAGTTTATCTCCTCACCATCGCATGCACTACTAGTCTCTGGTCCACTCGGGAGTGGCAAGGGAACTGTCGCTGAGTATATTGTTACTGAGCTTCTAGGTAGCATCAGCTCTATTGACGATCATCCTTATGTCATGCGTGTTCGTGACCAAGACAAGGGTGTATCTATCGAGACTATCCGATCTGTTCAGAATTTCCTTCAGCTTAAAACGCCCGGCTCGAATTCCTTCCGCAGGGCAATCATTATTGAGCAGGGCGAGACCATGAGCACAGAAGCCCAAAATGCATTCTTAAAAATTCTCGAAGAACCACCATCAGACACCGTAATAATCATCACCGCCACTGGGACTGATGCTTTATTGTCCACTATTCAGTCGCGTACTCAGCACATTAAAGTTCTGCCCCTGCCGCTTCCGCTCGTGAGCGATCACTACGGCAGTCTTTACCCAGAGGACCTCATTAAAAAGACATACTTCACCAGCGAAGGATACGCAGGACTTACCAACGCACTACTTCTGCAAGACTCTGCTCATCCACTTGTCGAACAGATTGCGATCGCTAAGTCATTACTATCCTCATCGTCATACGAACGACTTGCCAGAGTAGATGAACTATCGAAGCAAAAGAATTTGCCATTACTACTACAGGCATTTGAACGTATCTGCCATGCCGCATTAAAGCAGTCCATCCAAACTGGCAGCAAAGCTGCACAGCAATGGACCAAGCGATTGAAACTTGTGGTACAGGCAGAGGCTAATCTTCGCTACAGCCCGCAATCCAAGCTTCTTCTGACTGACCTCATGCTTAACCTGTAGGGGCATAGTCCGAAGGTGCTAACGGTCCAAGTCGCTGTGTTATACTGGTAGGTACAATGTTTGAAATAGTTCTAGTCCTTGGATTCGGAATTCTAGCTTTACGTGGCGCCAATAAAATTGACGAAGACGAGCTGGCTATTTTACCTCGAAAAATCAGTGACAAAGTTGGTAAGCTCTGGGATATAGCGCACCAAGGAATGCGCGAAAACCGATTTTTGCGTGCCGAAAAAGCGTTGCTGACCATCCTCAAAATAGACCAGCGCAACGCTGCAGCCTACAACCGTCTAGGCATCCTCTATGCCAAGCAAAAAGAATATAAGGACGCGATTGACTGTTTCGAAATCGCCAGTAGCATCGAATCGACTCCATCTAGTCTGCATAACTTAGGCCTCATTTATTACGAAACAGAGAACTACGAAAAGGCAGCGATCGCGTTCGAGCAAGCTCTAAAACTCGAGGACGAACTCGCTGCTCGCCACATAGCCTATGCAAAAGTTCAAGAACAGCTTGGCAACGACAAACTCATGATCCAAGAACTAGAACGAGCAGCAGAGCTTGAGCCAAACAAAGAAACCTACCAGCTTTTGCACAAAGCCTATACCGACAAAGATATGCAGCTCGAGGCTGATCAGATCGATCAAAAACTCAAAAAACTCATCGTTCCCGCAGGCCGACCAAAAAAAGTCGTCCGCCCCCGCAGAGTTGTCATTTAGAACTACACACTTTATAACATCTAGTACGACTACTTTTATTTTCCTAAAGTAATGAGATGCTTGCCTTCAAGTATTTCTGCGACCCTATATGCAACCAAGACGGGGTTGTGGCCTAGATCATCGAAAGTCTGCATAAAACTCTCCTCGCAGGTTTGATCACGAAAGCCTCGGGGATAATCCGTGCCGTACCAAGCAACTGTCGCGAGCCGTGCTAATGATGGGTTGGCTGACTCATCGTCTCTTACAGGGACTGGTGGTTCAAAATTAAAAGTTGTTTCAAAAGCTATAGCAGAAGACACTGATTTCATTTTGCTATTTTACAATAATTCGGGTTGTGGGTCAACATTTGATACAGCTGCGTGCTCGGCTTTCTTCGTTTATTTACTCAGAATTCTCAAGGCAAGCTTCTGCGAGAGCTTCATTCCAGCGAACCCCGGCTACACGGTACGGATCTCAGCCTTCTCCATATACAAACCAAAAAACCGGCCTTTCGGTCGGATTATTAGTTTGGTGCAGGGTGTAGGATTCGAACCTACGAAGGCATAAGCCAACAGATTTACAGTCTGTCGTGTTTGACCGCTTCACTAACCCTGCGTGTACCTTCAGAAGTTTTACGAATGCCAGAGCGTTCACTTTTGAAACTTGTTTTTAAATGTTAACGTCCGGACACGTAGAGTACTACGACGTGGAGCCACCTGTCGGATTCGAACCGACGACCCCCTGTTTACAAAACAGGTGCTCTAACCAACTGAGCTAAGGTGGCAAAAATACTAAAGTAGTGTATCAGAACAGGGGTTAAATGACAACTGTA
>CAYJDY010000012.1:0-21542 GCA_964369045.1 uncultured Candidatus Saccharibacteria bacterium | reverse complement strand
GGGTTTCATATGCAGTAGGCGTAGCTTGTTGGTTCGTCACAAAGAAGCTTGGCTCACCAGGTAACGACTCGTATGCAATGGAAAGATTTGTTAGAACACTCATTTTTGTTTATTTTTATGTATTTATTTTAGCTATAACATAACCATTATAGCACGACTGTGCAGGTGTCAATAGCTGCTTTGGGCCGCCGACCCACAGCTACTACAGCTCACGAAGACTTGAGTATTGAACTGGTATGGAGTTCCGTTCTGCTGATACGTGCCCAGGCCGAGAAAATTGTAAGCACCCAAAATGTTGGCCGCGTGCCCGGGACTGTTCATGTAGGCCGTGAACATACTGTCTACATTACCTGCTTTACCAACATTTTCTCCAATAGTACCAATGATCTTTCCACAGTATTTTTCTGGTAATACTCCGACATCCACGTAGACCGTATTGCTATGCCCCAAAAAATTATTTTCTGCCATATACCGAGACCACTCTCTGGCTGCATTATCAAGACAAGGTGAGCGATTAAGTTTTGACCGTCCATTGGCCTGCCGAACATAGTCGATCTTAGTACGCATAAGGTTTTCTGAATTTGGATCGAGCGTGGCAGAGTATGGTGCAGCGGATACTTTTGGGGTAATTACTTCGGCTATTTTTTTAACAAAATTTGGCTTTGACGAAGTTGTTGGGGTAGCTGGAGCAAAACTTGGCACCTGCTTTTCTGGAATTGGGGTGACCGCTTTAGTACATAACGTTTCTAGGGTATTCACCGCCATCTGGAAGCCTGGGGTTTCGAGCTCTTTTCGGTAAATTCTTGCTTGTTTACGCGTAGCACCGTCGTTATTAACCGTTACACTACGGTAGCTCCCAACTAATGCTGTAGTGTCTGAAGTTACGTCTTCTGCCAGTGTCTCAATTTTATCGGACTTGATACTGTTCTTTGTTTTAGCAAGTTCTTGGGCGGATATCTGAACAGTGGTCACATTACTACTGTCTTCAGGCGTACAGTAAACCACCCCATTTGTTGCGACATGAATTGAACGCCCTTGTGAGATCGCTTTTACAGATCCATCATCCAGTTTTTGAATGATAACTGGCTTTTCTTGGACAAAGCTGGCTACACCAGCGCCCAGATCACGAGGCTTGGCGGTTCCTGTTGTTGTAGGAGTCTCTGCAAAAGCAAAGACGGCAACAGTCCCTACCATAACGACTGCTACGAGAACAATGATACCTTTCAACGAAAACTTTTTTGGTTTTACAGACGCTCGACTTACAACTTTAGTATTTTTAGTATTTTTTGTTTTTTTAGCTGGCATTAATTATTCCTTAATTCTTATGTCTATTATTAAAGACTGCTCTCACTCTTTTGTAAAGCAACCTAGGAAGCTTATAGTTCTTTTGTTCGATTACGAGCATCAGAATAATCGTTACCCCAGCCAATACCACGATCCAGTTTCCAAATATTGAATAGACAGTACTTTGACTATTGCTCTTCACCTTTGCTGCTACAAAATTATTATCTTGATTCGTATTTTTGGCTAGCACGCTTCCGTTACTGTCGAGGATGAAGTTATAACCACCACGAGCAGACTGAATAAACGGCCGAGCGTTAGCAACGGCATGAAGACGCGACTCAATAAAGCTATTGTCGTGATACTTGGCACCCAGTCCAACTGTGCCCAGAGATGCAGTGTTCACCAATACCTCGGCTCCCCGACTGACGATCCCCCTATAGAGCTCCGGCGTATTGGCGGCGCTACATGCCAAAGAACCATACCAAACCCCTCTCCAGAAAAACGGTTCTTCTGGAGACATCCCTGGGGTTACCGATTTAGTATTTTCGAAAGTTGTTACGGCTTTTGCTTGGCCCATCAATCGCAATGGTCCCCTAAAAATATAGGGCACAAATTCACCCCCTGGCACGACAAACCACTTAAACTGCTCGTTGTAGTGTTCGCCTTTTGCATTGCTAAAAGCAACGACATTGTACTGCCGCCCATCTAGTCGCTTTGACTCACTATCAATGACGAGCCCGGACTTATCTTTGAGTGCGTCTGCTAATACGGCGGCGTGTGTGTCCGAGTCATACTCCCAATATCTAGAATACTCTGGCAACACAATAACATCAGCCGAGTCTACGGGTACATTTTTTGCGGTGTTGGGCAAAGGATTGTTGACATAACCTGCTTCATCTAATATCCCACTTCCAACTGCGACTACCGAGATCTCTTTACCACGGGGCGTTTTATATAGCTGGAAAGCTAGCACATTCAGTGCGACTACACCCGCAATAACTACTAAGAGTGGCAGAGGTTTCTTTGCCTTAACACAGTAGACAATAGTGCACATAATTAGAACTGCGGTGTAACTCAGTAGATACAGACCACCCCATCTCGAAAGATACACCAGTGATGTCCCTGCCAATGCTAACCCAACATTACCAAAATGCCAGTAGTCACCAATCCTAGCACCCACGCCCGATGAAACGATAGAGAAAACGATACTTATTAAACTTTCACTGAGTATCCAGAGTAGTGGTGTCACGAACAAAAAACGGATTTGGTCACTACGAATTTTTAAACGTCCATATAGCCACACGAACAACGGAAGTGTAACTGCAAAAGTTGTTGTAGCTATGATAAATGGCAATAGACCTATAATTTTTGCCAGTGATCCATCGGTCAGCTCCGAAGAACGGATGCCCCTTAGCCACGAAATCTGGTATCCATAGTACACAAGACCCATCGAGTAGGCTGAACGTAACGGGTGTTTTCTGAGCATACGTTTTACTCGCCCTACCCACTTCTTTAAGCTTTCCATAAGATTAATAATAGCGTTGATTGTGGCAATATGCCTAGACGTAGTTCTAGTGTTTATTTTTTTGAAGTATACTGTCGGTTAGATACATAACAACCATGGAAACAAACATAAAACTCCCCATTTTTATAATGATTGCGTCGTTGAGCATGAGCTTCGTTGCTGTCGCAGTGCTGATCCGAAATAACGGCCAGCTCGATAGCGTAATAACCTCAACGACAGTACCAGCAACCAATTCTACGGCGACAACTCCAGCAGCACCAACAGCTGCGCCGAGTACTGCTTCGCAGCCCAGCCAAACGACCGCAGATAATTCAAAGACCGTTTATTGTGGCATTGCAGACATGCCCGAAGGCGCCTGCAACGTCATTCGCTCAATCCAGCAAAATGGAATCAAAGAAAATAACAATGTGACATTCGATACCAGTCAAGTGCCGAGCGCTGCCAAGGTCAGTGTCGACGAACATAGCTGGAAGAAAGTGAGTGAGTCGTTATCTCAGATAGATGTCACCTTGAGTGCGTTAGGTAAAAAACAAACTGGCCTTATCTACCTGCAACTTGTGAATGGGACTTGGAAAGCAACCGGTTATAAAGTTTCTTAAATTCTTGACTGCTCAATACTTGCCCAAAATGCATCAGCCCAATTTTTGTAACTTAGATTATTCGGATGGAATAAATCAGGTGCGAACCCAAAAATACTCTGGTGGCTAGACGTCTGACTCTGTAGGTCGACAAAATTAAGTTTCGAGTTACTTTTAACAAGGGGCTCGATGATCTCGCTTGCCTGTTTTGCCGGAAGCGTGCTGCCTGGACGGCTATTAAAAAGTGGCATATTGCTAACGTACGTGCCTTCCGGCAAGAATCTGAGGAGTTCAGAAAAATCACTTTTGAACTTACTCGACTCAAATGTACGAATATCATTTGCGCCAATCTCGATTGTTACGACATCGGGTTTTACAGACTGGGTTTGTGGAATCTGATCACGCAGTACGTCACTAATCTTTGCGCCTGTTACACTCACGTTTACAATTCGTACATTTTTGCCTGTTTTTTGTTCTAAGCGCTTTGCGATCAATCCGACATATCCGCGCATCGGACTACTTGCGCCAATCCCTTGGGCTGCCGAGTCACCAAGCGCCAGATAGGTTATTTCACCTGATTCTTTTGCTTTATTTTGCCAGAACGACTTATAACTACTAACGCTTAAATAAAGCCAGATCAGAGCAATAATTTCAGCCAACGCTATAACTGCAATAACCAATAATACTACTTTCAATATTTTCCCTCTCTGCTTAGGACCATTTTTTTGCTTCACTGTACCAGTATAATCTTCACGCTTCATAAACCCTCAACTTTATGAGAGGTCCCTCCTCTCACTTGAATATCATAATGTTGAAGACTCTTCCACTCGGTGTTATATGTGTGAGAGGAGGGACCTCTCATACTTTATTTGTGGTTTTCTTTTTTGAATATATCGTTGATTTCGATGAAAAGTGACTTATTGGACAAACTTGTTTCGTATAGGGAGATCAAAATACTGGTGATCATTGCGGCTATCGAAAGGCCAAAAGCCTTATTACCAAGCTCTTGTTGCTGAATAAATATAAAAAACATAGCCAGACACGCCAGCATCAGGGCAACTGAACCCATAGTCAGCATATGCCGTGACAGCTCGATTCGTCGAGCTAGAATATGTAGCTGGTGCGTTATATCAACCCGTTTATACCCTGTGTCGTAATCTTTTTTTATAGTTCGAACTAAGCTGGAGGTACCTAGGTACCGGTTCACGTAGCCGAGCATCAGAATGGCAATTGCTGGGAATAATAATGCTGGAGTAGTGACGGGAATGTCCATAAGTCTAGATTAGCATAAGTTGCTTACCTAGTTCAGACTAAAGTTACTGAACTACCTGATAGAGTATAAGCCCACTTGAGGTGATAACCCCGAGCGCGGGGATGGCAAGCGGAACTGTAATATAGCCATCGTGTTGTTTTTGTCGTCGTTTGATTACAAAAAGCGATGCATTAACCAGTGTGAATATACTGAGGATAAGCAAGCTTGTAACTTTAGCAAGCGACACGAGGGGCAACAGGACAGTAGCAACGATCATCAGCCCAACAATCAGCGCTGTCGCGAATAATGGCGTCTTGGTTGTCTTGTTAACCTTACTGAATTCAGGACGCAACCAACCCTGTTTTGACAAGCCATACAGTATTCGTGAGCCCATGATTACTTGCACCACCACGCCGTTAATTGCTGCCGTAATACCAATCACCGACAAAATTACGGCATGGTTTGCGCCACTTCGCTCGTACACCATACTGAGTGGTGCTGTACTTGATGCCAACTCAGCAGGCGGGACCACAGCGATAGAGACGACCACCACAAGTAGATACAGAATGGTCGATATAATCAGTGAAAATAAAATAGCAAGCGGCATTGTTCGTCGTGGATTCTTTACTTCCTCGGCAACGTTAACCATGTCCTCGAATCCAATAAATGCATAAAAAGCCAAGAAGGCTCCAGCAACAACACCACTGATGCCTAGGGTTGGGTCTATACGTACAAAATCTGCCGAACTTATGTTGCCTAACGCACCCTTTCCTGCCCAGATAACTAATAATAACCCAGTGATTTCAACTACGGTAAATACCGCAGCGACTACTGCTGACTCACCGATGCCTTTTGCTGCAATGAGTCCAATGACTAACAATAATCCTACGCTTGCAATGATTGTGGGGACAGTCACAAATATATTGAGGTAGCCCGCAAAACCCTGAGCCAAAGCAGCTGCCGAAGCGACACCCCCGGCAACCATTGCAAGACCAATCAGTACCGATAGCCAGCGTTGCCCAAAGGCTTTGTGAAGATAGACTGATACACTGGCGCTTACCGGAAAACGTCCGGCCAGCTCCATGTACGAAAATGCTGTTAGCCCGGCAACGAACATGGCAATCAAAAATGATAGCGCTGTGCCATAGCCAGCAACTCCGGCCACCTTACCGACGAGCACGTAGATACCGGCACCCAGGATATTTCCGAGCCCATAAAGAGTTACGAGAGGCAGAGATAAACTACGTTTTAGTGATTTAACCATTACCTTAATGGTACAACGGATCGGCGAACTGTATCAAACAGGAACTATGGTGCCAGTCGGTTAATATCTCGCGGGAATAGGGTCGCTTCTTTAATATTGTTTAGCTTGAATAGTTTCTCAACCAGTCTTTCGAGCCCTAGACCAAATCCACCGTGTGGTGGCATGCCGTATTTGAACGCGCTGAGATAGGTTGCGTACCCGGGGTTATCTGGGTTGCCGCCCATAGCCTTTAGCTGGGCAACCAGCTTGCCGTATTCATGTTGTCGCATACTAAGCGTGGTGATTTCAACACCACGAAAAAGAAGGTCAGCTCGCAAAGCAATATCTGGGTTTTGTTCATCTGCCTTGTGGTAAAACTTAAAGGTCTTGCTCTTAGCTGACCAGCCTGTAACAAAAACTGCGTCGCTTCCCTTATTCTTCTTTGCCCATTCACAAATCCAACGCTCTTCGTCCGGACGCAGATCATCTTCGCCGGTATAGTCTTCTTTGGTGGCTTTTTTGTACATCTCATGAATTTCGTCGATGGTTATCCTTGGGATATCTTCAGGACGGTCTGGTAGTGCAGCTTTGGTAACATTCCAGGGCTTGAAGTAACCTTCACATGAGTCCCAGGTATCATTAACAACGGTGATCAAAAGACCACCAAGTAAGTTCTGTAGCTCATCGAAATCGACAAAACCCAGTTCGCAATCAACAGTCATAAATTCAGTCAGGTGCCGAGTAGTTGCACTTGGTTCTGCGCGGTATGTAGAACCGATTTCAAACACTCTTTCAAACACGCCAACCATCATTTGCTTATAAAACTGAGCGCTCTGGGCAAGCGTTGCCGTTTTCCCAAAGTAATCTAGCGTAAATACTTCTGCGCCACCTTCGGTTGCTTCTGCTAGCAATTTTGGGGTATGAATTTCGGTGAACTCGTTCGCTGCAAAGTAACGACGAATTGACTGACATACAACGTCTTTTGTTTTGAATATGGCCTGTTCGTGAATGTTGCGCAAACTAATAGCTCGATTCTCGAACAGAGTGTCCAGATGTTCACTCTTATGGCTTATCGGCTTATCGATCTCGATTGGTGGCTCGTCTGTAACGGGCACAAGAACGGTTATAACTGGGTCATGAATTTCTGCCCCACCTGGCGCGCGCTCATCCGTCACGACTTCACCAGCAATACTAAGTACCGTTCCTATCTGTAGTCCTCGAAGTTTTTCGACTTCATCGCCCTTTTCTACCAAGATCTGGACCAACCCACTTCGATCACGAAGCGACACAAAGTTAAGCCCACCGAGTAGTCTTTTTTTGTGTAGCCAACCCTTTACGGTTGCTTGCCCGCCGATTTCTTTGGCAATATCTTTTGCCAGTGTTCGCGTCGTTGTTTTTTCTTTCATATGTCTCCTAGTGTATCAGTTTAAAGAATTCGTGTAATTATCTGACTACAGGAGTGGGTCGATTATGCAGAACAAGCCGTCAGGGTACTTGCGCTACCGACCCGCGGATTATTATTTTGTTCTGTGACCACTGTTATCATGATAATACTATACCATAATTTATTGTTTTTGTTCTTTTTCTGTCACTTCTTTGGTTTCGGCGGTAACCGCTTCTTCGGCTATCACGTGCTTGTGAGCCTTGGCATCCTTCTTTGCTTCAAGAGCCGCAACCGCACGCAGGTTATCGTAACGATCAAATTCATCAACAATCTGCTTGCCCAGAACTTGCTCTACAACATCCTCGATGGTGATAATTCCTACAATCTCTTCGAAGCTATTTACCACAATAAATAAATGGTGCTTTGTGCGAAGGAATGCTTGCAAGGCATGATCAAGTTTTTTCTCTTCATTCACATAGTAGACTGCGCGCTTCATATGGTCTTTGACGCTCCCGCCCTCTTTGGCATTCACCAGATCATGCATGTACAGTGTTCCGACGATATGCTCAGATTTTTCATCGTACACAGGAAAGCGCGAGAAGCCACTTTTGTGAAGTTCGGTCATAAGTATTGGACCGATAGATTCATCTTGTTTGACCGTCTTAACCACTCTCTTAGGTGTCATGACTTCACGGATAATAGAATCACTGAACGTCAAAGCACTTTTAACAATTCCCACTTCATAGGCAGTCATACGGTTATCTGGCTGACTCAATTGTTTATCGAGTAGCTCAATGACATCTTCTTTTTGATAGATACCACTATGGACCGATATCCTGCTATGGGCTTTGATGAAGTTCCCCATTCGGTTGAGTATTGGATAAAGTCGCGAGAGCACCCATGCTATTGCCGGCGAAACTTTTTGTGCAATCTGTTCACTTAGGTGAGTCACTCGTGTGTTCGGCAACCACGCGAATGCGACCCAGAGTAATGCCGAGCAGCCAAATAAAGCTAACCAGCTTGGCAGACTCATAGCGAGCACCACAAAAAGCGCGCCTGCCGACAGTCCAATAATTAGCCACAACAAAAGTTGCAGGCTGGCGCCATAAGAAACGGCCGAAAACAGCGCCTTAGCAAGTTCGTTACCAGCGCGCGCGCGCCGCTTGAGTTCTTTTGGTGGAATTTTGGCATAAGTTTTCTGGAGTGAGACGCTTGCCAACGTTAATGTTGCTAGCAACACAATAAAGATAAACTGAATCATGAATCTAGTATACCTTATGCGCACTCGACTTGCGGCTCGTTGCTCTGTACAATAGAATGCATGAATAAAAGATTTTTGATCGTTCTATTGGTATGTGTTCTTGGTCTCATTGGTGTATACGTTGCCACCTCAAAAAAAGATACTAACACATCCGGAAAAAGTGACTCGAGCAACAGTAAGCTTAGTAATAATGTAATGGGAGCGAACGCGAAAGGCGTGGTGCTGGTAGAGTACGGTGACTTCCAGTGCCCTGCTTGTGGTGCATACTTCCCTATCGTCAAAGAAGTAGTCGACAAGTACAAGAACGATATTCAGTTCCAGTTCCGTAATTTCCCTCTGCAGCAAATTCACCCAAATGCTCGGGCTGCTGCTCGCGCTGCCGAAGCTGCAGCAAAACAAAACAAATACTGGGAGATGCATGATCTTCTGTATGAACAACAAAAAACGTGGGAACAGAGTACAGCAGTAAATACCATATTCGAAGGCTACGCCAAGCAACTAGGCTTGGATATCGCTAAGTTCAAAACTGACTTTGCTAGTAGTGCCGTAAATGAAACTATCAATGCCGACCTTGCTGAAGGTCAAAGACTTGGTGTTAACTCTACCCCAACGTTCTTCCTCCAGGGCAAGAAAATCGAAGATTCACCACGTGACGTCGAAGGATTTAGTAAACTAATAGACCAGGCGATCAAAGAAGCCCAAGCTAAGAAGCAATAGCCACTACGACTTGACTAATGTCTCGGCTATTTCGTTGTAGCAGTCTACGCATAAGTGGTGCTTAACTACTTTTGACTGCGCGTCAGGAGGACTCAAAAGTATTCCGCCAAAGGCACTAAGCTCACTGCCGCATTTGTCGCATTTAGGTGTTATAGCCATTGGCCTATTATATCAAAGCTCTTTATTGCACCGGTTAAACAACGGTGCTGGTTTCGTTGTAGTTACTACCTGGGTTTTGTTTTGGTTTTAGTGCTACAATCTTTAGCAATATAGAGGAGGGTGCCTTATGTTAAGCGAAGCCAATGAACAATTTTTTGCAGATATGGCAACTCAGCATTTGGCGCTAACCTATGACGACGTGCGCTTGGAAACACGTCACGCACATAACATTGAACCCTCCGAGATCGATGTGTCGAGTCAATTCTCTCGGAACGTAGGTTTGCGCAGACCTTTTGTCAGCGCCGCAATGGACACCGTTACTACTTCAGAGATGGCCATTGCAATGGCAGAATCAGGAGGCATAGGCGTTATACATGCTGGACTCGAACCCGAAATACAAAAGAGTGAGGTTCGCCGGGTAAAACTACGTATGAACGGGGTAATAGACAGCCCGGTAACTGTTCTTGCTACAGACTCAGTGCAGGAGGTTCTGAATCTTTGCGAAAGCAAGGGCTACGACTTCAGGACATTCCCGGTTGTTGATAGTCAAAAAAGATTTGTTGGGTTGCTTACTGGCAGTGACTTCGCCTTCTGTCATGACACAGAAACTTCTGTTGAGGGCGCTATGACTCCTGCCAGCAACGTCGTAAGTAGGACAGGCAAAGTAAGCATACAAGAAGCATACGAAACTATGTCTTCAGAAAAATATAAAACTTTGCCGATCCTCGATGAAAAGGGCCAGGTTAGTCATATGTACTTACATTCTGATGTCAGTAGAATTGTGAATGAATCTGAGGCATTTAACGTAGACTCTGATGGTCGTTTACTCGTTGCAGCTGCTATTCCCACGACTAATGAAGGTTTGGAGAGGGTCAGACTTATGCGTAAATATCTGGATGTTGCTGTAATCGATAGCGCCAACGGAGATTCTTTCTATGCATTTAAAACTCTAGAGGCCATAAAGTCCGAGTTCCCTGATCTGGATGTTGTTGTCGGCAATGTTTCTACGGGAGACTCTGCTTTAGAACTAGCAATTGCTGGCGCCGATGGCGTAAAAGTTGGACAAGGTCCGGGATCAATATGTACTACCAGGATCGAGACAGGCATAGGCAAACCTCAGGTCACGGCGGTCTACGAATGTGCGAGAGCCGTCGAGGATTACGGCATACCGGTTTGTGCCGATGGCGGTATTACCAATAACGGTGATATTTCTGTTGCTCTGGTCGTTGGCGCGGCGAGTGTCATGATGGGCAACAGACTGGCCGGTACAAAGGAAGCTCCCGGTGATATTCTGCAACGAGAAGATGGATCGATGGTGAAGCTCTATAGGGGCATGGGGTCAGCAAGTGCGTTTAACGATAGTGCTGCCTCTCGAGAAAGATACGGTGCCCAGCTTTCAGGACCACGACTTGCCGAAGGAGTTGAATCATTTGTGCCGTACAGGGGCGAAGTTGCGAGCGTACTCGAAATGTGCTGGCTTGGATTGCGCGCCAGTTTCGGTTACACAAAAGCACGGAATCTAAATGAACTTCGTGCAGAAACAAAACTCATTAGAATAACCAACGCAGGCCTCAGAGAGTCACACCCCCACGACATCATGGCACCGAGGCGCTAGTAAAACGAGTTACCGTTTAATTAATTGGTCGCGTCCCGGACCAACACCAATGTATTTCACTTCAACACCAACTGCATCTTCGATGAAATTCACGAGGTGCTTGGCTTTTTTCGGTAAGTCTTTGAAGCTCCGTGCATTACTAATGTCTCGACTCCATAATGGGAGTTCCTCGTATACTGGACTACATGCTTCGAGCTGTTTTGCTGATCCTGCAGGTGCATAGTCAACAATTCCATCGGGTGTTTGGTAGCCGGTAGCAACTTTTATTGTTTCGCCAAAACGCGGTGCTAGATCAAGTTTCGTGAGTACTAAGGAGTCGACATCATTAAGATAAGTCGCTGTTCTAAGTTCTGGTATGTCAAAGTAGCCCATTCTTCGTCTTCGACCTGTACTGGTTCCAAATTCTGCATCAACGTCACCGCGACGACCAACGAGTCGGTCTAGTAATGCTTGATCCCTCGTTTCTTCGGTTATAAATGGACCTCCACCTACATGTGATCGCATCATTTTGGCGACCATGTACACATTTCGGATACTGGAGTGCGGTATCCCCATTCCTGACAGCATACCTGCAACTCCTGGGTTTGATGAACTAACGCATGGATACTGCCCATAATTCACATCCAGACTCATTGCTTGTGCTCCTTCAGCAACTATTCCATCACCACGAAGAACAGCTTCGCGAAGCATGGCGGTAGTGTCAGCTATATAGGGGACCAGCTCCATTGCTTTGCTGATCCAGTATTTTGTGGCGTTTGCAACGTTTGCTCTTACCAGATCTTCTCGCCCTATTGCATATGCCTGCTCATTAGTTGCATGCAGTCCTGCTTCGACTTTTTCTGCAAGTTCTTTTCTTCCAGATCGAGTTAGTAAGTTTTCGGTGAGTACGCTCTCGCGCTTTGCGTTATCACTCGCAGCAAAAGCTACACCCCGAACAGTGCTGCCCTGCTTTCCTGCGCCAACTTCACGCAAGCGATCAAGCTCGATGTGGTGTGGCAAAATCATGCGAGCGATACTACTAATGGCCAAATTGTGAATGCCGAGCGGAACACCAACTCTCTGAAACTTACCGACCTCGAGTGCTGTATGGTGCGGGTTAACAAGTACGCCATTGCCAACAACATTCATAACATCTTCATGGAGGATTCCAGATGGAAGTCCATGCACATCGTACTCTTGATCACCGATTAATAGTGTATGTCCAGCGTTGTCGGCACCGTTAAAGCGCACAACGTAAGTTGTATTTGGATCACAGGCTAGGTCGTCGGTAATTTTTCCCTTACCTTCATCGCCACGCTGGCCGCCAATAACAGCATCCACCACCTGTGGTATTTCATGTCTCATTGGTGTAATAGTATTGCATATTTAGCAAACATGCAATGTAAATTTACATTTATTAACCTGTTAAAACAAAAAGGCGACCCTAAGACTTGGGTCGCTCAAACGCTTACGTAACAACTTTATACACTACACTAATAATTCAAAAACTGCTGCCACTTGGCTTTTTTAATTTTTACTTCCACGCGAGAACTCCCTCGATCGATTATTTTGATTTTGATTCCCATAACCACCCCCACTTTAAACACCAGAAATAGTCTCAATAGTTCCAGTGTAATTTTTTAATGATTTTTGTTTTTCTTGGTAGCTAGAAGCCTGATTTACAAACTTTTTTCACTCTCAAAGAATATTCACAGTCTACATAAGCAGTTTGACAATGTCAACAAAAATGATCACCACATTATTTATTGGCCTTCAAGTCGTGCTATACTAAGCACAAACACTATAAAAAGGATCAAAAATGGCAAAAGCAAAAACAACAAAAAAATCACAAAGTTCGAAGAAAAGCATCGTTCCCGCTGATAGCAGGTCACTATTATCTGCCTCAGCAATCCTCTTTGCTGGTACATGCATTGTGCTCCTTGGCGCTATCCAAAACCTTGCTCGATTACAGCTCGTACTTGTTGGATTCGGGGCAGCATTACTCGTTGTTGGTGGTGCACTCTTAGGTATGGCTACAAAAACAGCAAAACGATAATTCGGTTAAGTCGTTAGGTACTCATGCATAACACTGTTTTTACTGAAATAAGTATTATCATTGCACTCGGAGCGCTGATTGCTCTGTGCATGCGAGCACTTCGGCAGCCCCTGATTATCGGTCACATTATTACAGGTATTATTGCGGGTCCTGCGGTACTCAAGATTATTCATTCAGAAGCCTCGTTTAGTGGCCTTAGCGACATGGGTGTTGCACTTCTGCTCTTCATCATTGGACTAGACTTGAGTATCAAAGCCTTTTCGCGGGTTGGTAAAGCGGTTTTTATCACGACTTTGGTACAGGTCAGCACCATCACAGGTCTCGGTTACATCGCGGCAACACTGCTTGGATTTGGCCGACTAGAATCCGGCGTGATCGGCCTAGGTCTAGCTATGAGCAGTACGATCATTATCGTTAAGCTCCTCAATGACAAGAAAGAAACTACCCGCCTGTATGCTCAAATTGCCATTGGAATATTACTACTCCAGGATGTCATTGCCACACTCGCTAAAATTGGCTTGGCCACCAAGGCGAGTGGTAACGGGTCAACAGGAACGCTCATTACCCTTGGTATTCGAGGCTTTGCACTTATCGCTTTATTGTACATGCTGGTACGTTTCGTCATTCCACATCTCACAAAAATGCTCGAACAAAACAAAGAACTTCTTCTACTGTTCTCACTTGGCTGGGGGCTCGGTTTTGCATTACTTTTTGCCAAAGCTGGATTCTCGATAGAGATCGGCGCCCTTTTTGCTGGGGTAAGCCTGGCCGGGCTGCCTTACAGTGGCGAAATGGCATCCAGACTAAAACCACTTCGTGACTTCTTTTTGGTCATATTCTTTATTACGCTCGGACAAGCAATGTCGCCAGGTAAGCTTACACTGGTCGTGGCCCCTGCCCTCATTCTTAGCCTGGTCGTAATGTTACTGAAGCCACTGGTTGTTATGATAAGCCTCGGAACTCTTGGTTATACCAAGCGAGCCAGCTTCAAAACTGCTGTTGCCATGAGTCAGGTCAGTGAATTCTCACTCGTTTTTGTTGCCGCCGCATTTGCATCTAATTTGGTTAGTGAAAAAGCCACGACCACCTTAACTCTGACTGCACTGATCACATTCGCAATCTCTACCTACTTAATCAAGTACGACAACACCCTCTACAGCTTGCTCGAATATCGACTCAGGCTCTTCGAACGACACACAACCAAGCTCGAGCAACGTGATAGCCGGCAACAATTCCCTGTCGTGTTAATTGGTTACCGTAAGGGTGGGCATGAGTTCCTGAAGACCTTCCAGAAGATGGGTAAGAAGTTTGTGGTGGTCGACTATGACCCAGAGAACATCGAGTCCTTAGAACGCCAACACGTACACTACTATTACGGAGATGCTACCGACCCAGAAATGCTAGAGGAGCTAAATATTGATAAGTCCAAACTGATTGTATCCACCATTGGTGATGCCGAAACAAATAAATTCCTGGCTCACTGGCTATCGACGCATAACCCAAGTGCTGTGTTTGTTTGCTCGGCTGATCGCGCTGAACAAGCCGCAGAGTTATACGAAGAAGGCACCGCTTACGTCATGATGCCTCACTACATTGGAAGTGAAAAAATTAGCACCTTCATTCGAAAGAACGGCTTCAATAAAACCGAGTTCAAACACTTCCGCGAAAAACATCTACTGTATCTTCAATCGCACATGGTTGAGCAATTCACGGAAGATGCTATTTAACCCCCAGTTGGGGTTACTGGGCTTAGTGCTTTGACAGATCGTGGTATAACCACTGCTTTTCAATGTACCTTGAAACACTGGGCAGTACAGCATTGCTGGGATGTTTCTCGCGAAAAGAATGTCGAATTTGTTTGGAAGCAATCGTAGGTTCTGGGCTTTCGATAACATGCAGCTCTTTTAGTGGCTTGGGCATTGCGGTCGCGAGTGCCAGCGTGTCAGATATGTCTGTGCCGGCACGTAGTCCTACCACGAGTCCAGCGTGAGACAATAGTTCCTCAGACATAGGCCATTTTGCCAGGTGCTCTAATACATCAGAACCCATCAGCATAAAAAGCTCATCTCCTTTAAACCTTGCCAAGATTCGGGGTAAGGTCGTTGCAACGGCAAACCGTTTATCTGGCAGCTCTAAGACGGAGAGTTTTGTATGCGCTCTGGTTGCTAGGCGTAACATAGCAATTCGGTGTGCAAGGTGGGTTATACCAGGCTTATGCCGAGGTAGCGCTTCTACCAAAAAATATACTTTGTCTAGCTTTGCATCGTCGATTGCCGATAGCGCAAAGCTAATGTGACCTTTATGTATAGGATCAAAACTTCCACTATAGATGCCAATCCTTTGGCTCATTTCTGCCTTAGACATCAGCCGGGCTACCTTCACAGCATTTTACGCTTCGCTTTATGAGAGGGGATGCTCCCCTCTCATCGCGCCGGGCCTGGAATAAATCCATGCTCGGGCTGCTCTCCCCTAAGACAAATCTACACATCGGCTGGGCTACCTTCGCAGCATTTTGTAGGGAGAAAACACTCTGGGCACACAAAGTGTCCATGCATAGGAACAATTGGGTAGTGCCCGCAGTTGTCACAGAACAACTCGGGTGATTTTTCTTTTACCATTTCCTGGTAAGGATCGAATGTACTATCAGACATATACGTATTCTACTTCTTTACTACACAACCACACGAACCAGAAATCTGAGTCTTGGTTGACACTGTCCATACATCCTTCTTGCCGCAAACAGGACACTTCTTGGACATGTACTCACAATCCTCGTCTAATTCATCCTCTTTTGACTCGAGTCCAAGTTCTTCTAGAATATTCTTTATTGTCAGGCCACACATCCTTGTTACAGCCTTGCTGATAGCTAACTGCAACGCTTCATTCATCAAAGATAGCTGACCCTCTTGCTGATAGAATCGGGCCTGGTAAATGAACTCTGCGGAATCAGGACCAAATACAAGAGGATCAATGGAAAGATCGTTTACTGCATACTCTACCCCGAGTGGACCGACGAGCTTGGCGAGCAGTATCACCGCCTCTTCAGGACTAGTCAGATCCTGCCCCTCATCTAGCAAACTGGTGAGCACCTTTTCTGTAATCGATTCCATTCCTGTTTCACGCTGCCTGCAAACCTCACTAAATCCAACGTAGTCTCTTGCCTTAGTTTCCTGCCCAAAGAACAGTTGCTTGCTAGTAATCTGGCTAGCCAGTTGATCATACAGCTGCACAAGATCAGCTATTCCATTTGGTAAGTTAGACTTGTGAATAAGCAGCGGGTTACGCAAAAAATCTATCGGTTGCCAGTTTGATGCATCATAACCAGCGAGTTCATACATTTTACGCATTACTTCAATGTCATGTCGGGGCCCTTTGGTTTCTGTGACTCCTGCTACAAATGCAGACTCGACCTCTCCCTCGTGCCCATTTGTCGAAGTGAGTTGCAGCGCGGCTGTCATGGTGTCACCAAAAAAACCAACTTCATTGATAGCAACGTCTGTCGGAATTTCTTCCTCACTTGGTACGAGCGATGGTACAAAAACATAGTGATCATCAAGCACATTAGCACGACCAAGGTCCTCTATTCTTTGACCGTTCAAAGTCTCTGCTTCGGTTCGATCCATAACACCCGAATACTTACGCGCCAGCTGAGTACGAAGTGCATTTGCACTAACGTGTAGCATTGCCTGGCCATACTGTAGCCAGTTTCCATGGTCATTTCTGGTCATCTCGACACGGGTAATGTGGCCTGACTTAATGAGTGCCTCAATTACAGCGATATGGGTATTCATGCGGGCAGATGCTCTTGCTTCGTTGTCGCCTTCATTTGCACGCCGGATAGATTCAAGCAGTGATGTGTTCGGTGCTTCATCGGCACAAGGATCAATATAAACGTCGTCCATGGCAACATGTGCAATAAATCGGTGGGCACGAGCACGTGTCAGTGTGTCACTCGGAAGCTGGTCTATCCTCTCGGCAAGTGGTGGCATCCCTACAAGATGCAAAGGTGGATATGCACTCTCAACAGGTGTTTCTTGTGACTGCAGTGTTTCGAAATTGATGGCTGTTACGTTTGACACTCGGGCGATTACCTTATGAGCCAACAAGCAGGTGAACGAACAAATCGTATGCTCCTGCTCGGGAGGCTCTTTACGCTAGATCGGACTTAGTAGTTTAGTACATTACCGTTGCGGCACAGTGCAGGATTCTCACCTGCTTCCAGCATTTGATATTTAAAGTAGTACTAGTATCGCTCAGAATGCTTTTGATTAAAAGTAAAATATGACGTAAAATTCGCACCATGCGCAACGAACAGCAACCAACCGTAGAGGTCAGCGAAGCAGACCTACACTCAGAACTTTTATCTAAACTTGTGTACGATGAACAAGCTCGTCAGGCAAGCGGACATACCGGTCGCCAAAGCCCATTTGTTCAGCTTGGATGGGATCCTCGTAATAGTCATAGTGACCCTAGTGCAGGCTACCCGGGACAACTGCTGGAGGACTTTTGCATAGAACCCGACCTTATGCCAGATCTAGAACCGTTCATTGAGGTGTCAGGAGAACTGTTTCTGAACGGCTTTTCCAAGATAACACAGTCATTTTATGAAAACAAAGCGCTCCTAGATTCCATGAACGAAAAGATTACAGGTGGCGAAAATGTCGTAGTTGTTACCAACCATGGTGAAATCTACGATATTGCGATCATCCAGGCCGCACTTCGTGTAGCGCTCGCAAAGCATGCGGTCGATTCGGACGAAGCACCTCTGGCTGCTGATCGATTTAACCTGATTGTTCACCGCATGATAAGCCAACTTGGTATTCCAGATGAAAGCAGCCCCGAAGGTGCTGCTCCTGCCCTCAGTATATTGCAGCTTGTCGGTGAGACTTTCTTGAGCTTTCCGCGAACCGAAACAGCAAAAAAGGCACATATTCCACCAGAGCTGGACCGAAAATGCACCGAGTTAATGCTAGATCGACTTAGTCTCAAAATGTCTCAGGGTGGGCAAATACTAGCATTCGCTCCAAGCGGCAGCAAAGATGAGTCTATCCGGGATAAGCTCGGAATGCGCCGCAAGGTCATCAAACCCGTTAATGCTGGCACCTATAGACTAATGCGCCAAGAAAAAACATGGATATTAGCTGTTGGTGTAGCACTCGACCAAGAAGACGGTCCAGCATGCTCAATCTCCGATCTTACCCAGTGTGAAAGTGATGAAGATTGTCATCAACTACTTGAATCCATTGCCGAGCGACACGCCAGACTAACGGGTATTAAGACTTTTTACGCTCGAAAACAAGCTGACTTGGATGCTTGGCGCGAAGAAGCAGCCGAAACAGTACACGAGGTCACCGAAGACCCAGTCAAACGAAATAAGATACTCATACCTGCTAGTACTCTGGCTGCCGGGGCAATTCTTGGGTTTGCAATCGGCCGAAAGTTACGAAACGGCAAGCGCCAATAAGATCACCACACCCATGATAATCCGATACAGCGCAAACGGCTTGAAGTTGTGTCGAGAAACATACTTGAGTAACCAGCCAATCACAAAAAAGGCGGTGATAAAGGCTGCTATAGTCCCGGCAAGAATAGCAGGCCCACCACCAGCAACCGTCGCCAAGTCATCGCGTCCTTTCATTAACTTGTAGCTACTTGCTAGCACAATGATTGGAATGCTTAGGTAAAAAGAGAACGCGGTTGCCGTTACGCGGTCCAGTCCGCTGAGGAGTCCCCCCATAATAGTCGCTCCAGACCGAGAGACTCCTGGTACAAGAGCGATGACTTGATATAAGCCGATTTGCAGGGACTGTTTGGTTGTAAGTTCATTAAATTGTGGCAATGCTTTTGCAGGACGCGGCTTATGATACGTCTCAATTAACCACATTAAGACTCCGCCTACGATGAATGTAACTGCGATAACACCAGGTGTCGCCAATTTACTAAACTGTTTTTCAATTACAACACCTGCCAGTACCGCTGGGATGGTAGCAATAATCCAATTTTGCCAGAATTTTACTACAACAGGCTTACGAGACAAGAGACCCTGCACTTTTTCGAATAAATCGCGCCTGAAATACCAGATTACTGCTGCAATCGCACCAATTTGGATAACAACAGTGAATATCTCTGATGCGTCTTTATAGCCCATCACCTTTTCACTCACTATCAGGTGTCCAGTGCTCGAAATAGGCAGGAACTCAGTGAGTCCTTCGATTATTCCTAAAAATATTGCCTGCAGTATTGCCATTGGTATTAGTATAAGGGAGAACTTACTTTGGCGTATGTTTTTTCCGCAGGTCACTCAGCCGAGGAATAAAAGATTGCGCAGCGCCTTCGAGCTCCAGTACGCGAAGCGCACCAACAACCACATAGAGCCCATCCATTTGATCACTCGTTGGCTTTGGCACAGACTCTGCCTCCTTAAACATTCCCTCGATTCTCTTAACAAGCCACTTCTCTTGTCCGTCAGTAATCTGATTTGTGATTAACGGTTTTTCTTTTCCTGGGTCGACCACTTCGATCGATCGAGCCGAGTGATCACGTTTGCGCAAATGCCCGCGCGCGATGAGACTATTTACATGCAGAGAAACTGTAGCTACAGATGTGTAGTTAAGCCCTCTCATAATTTCCCGATAGCTTGGACTATAGCCATGCTCGCCAATAAAAAGCTCAATAAAAGTTAGTATTTCTCGCTGTTTTTTGGTTGGTCGTACTGTCTCAGCCATTTGATTTAAACCGTTGCGTGTCGTTTATGATTATGTTTATGTGACGGAAATACCCAGAATTTGTACCAGAGGTAATTCCAGACCGTAAAGAAGCCCGCCGATACGAATTGGCCAAGGTATGGTGTCAGGCCAACGGATTTTAATCCAGCAACTATCAGATAATCAAGAACGAAGTTCACGGCCGTGATAGCTATGTAGCGTTGCGTAACCTCTGTCTGATGTTTTGCCAAACGTTTGTTATTGAATACCCAGTATCGCTGAAGTAGGTAGTTAATAGTCCAGCCACTCAAGTTTGCAGCGAGTTTTGCCCACCACAGATTTAGACCGAGTAACTGGTCGCAAACAAAAAAGACGAGATAACCAGTCCAGAAGTATGCCCCACCGCTAACCATATATTCAACGATACGTATGGCTTCAACTCTTTGTTTCTTTTTGATTTTCTTTCTCATTTACTTGCGTAATCCGCTTATGTAACTAAGTATATAGGACTTTCGCACTATTCCCACCCCTCCTCTTTTTCCCAAAACATTTGTGAGAGGTCCGTCCTCTCACTTGAATACAATAATATTGAAAGCCCTTCCACTCGCTGTTATATGAGTGAGAGGACGGACCTCTCACAATTAGACAGAGGGCAGGTGGGTTGGATTTATCCACAAATTGATTGTCAAACAGATAGAGAGATGTTGTAAACACTCAGCAAACGTTGAGGTTCTTATGCTATAATTGCGTGCATATGCCTCAACTTCATTTATTTGTATTGTTTGTCATTAAGCCATTCAACCACTTCGATTGGGTTCAGCTAACTACCATCAAGACTGGTGCGTATGGACTTTATTAAGCCTAAAAAACGCCCCCAGACCGATTCCATAGATGGAATGATCCCGTCACGTCGTCCTAATATTACGACCCACCAGTATTACAAGAGCTCAACTGCTCGCACAAGCGGGCCACGACGTCCTCTGGCACGTCAACCACATAATCGTTCTAGCGCGCCTGCTGTCGAAGTTATCGACGAGGTTGAAGAGACAGAGGCTGTCAAACAACTTGGTGATTTCTCTGGAAACAGCAACGTTCTGGATGGTGGCTTTGTACCAGAGTCGAAAGGCCGAGAAAAAAAAGATAAGAGCCGTAAGAAGTCCAAGAAAGAACCAGGAAAATTACGCAGTTGGTGGAAAAATCGTTCACGAAAGTTCAAAGTTACCTTTGTTGCTCTAATAATCCTCGCCATTCTTGCAGGACTTCTTGGTGCGCGACTATATTCTTTCTTCAACTCAGTATTTGCAAAAAGTGTCGGCAATAGTAGCTCGGCTGCATTGCAGGAAACTGAGGATCCAAACAAGTTAAATACTGAGGGGGATGGTCGCCTTAACGTCCTGATGCTCGGCCGTGGTGGCACCGAGAATGAAGCACCTGACCTTACGGATACTATGCTCATCGCAAGCATTGATTTGAAAAACCAGTCTGCATCATTATTGAGCGTGCCCCGTGACACCTGGGTAAGCGTCAACGGAAGTAAGATGAAGATTAATGCTGCGTACAGTACCGGAAAGACACAAGCGCTTTACAAAGGCTCCAGCAAGGACGATGCCGAAAATGCTGGCATAAAGGCTGCTATAAACGCAGTCAGAGGTGTTGCTGGAGTACCAATACACAAGTACGTGCTCACTGACTACAAAGCATTTCGTGATGTCGTGAACGCCCTAGGTGGCGTAGACATAAATGTTTCTGACCCAATTTATGACCAATTTACCGGCTGGCGCTTTA
>CAYJDY010000011.1:0-24559 GCA_964369045.1 uncultured Candidatus Saccharibacteria bacterium | reverse complement strand
AGCTCTACTATATTGATTATTATCTAGTTTTATGTTTAAATATAGTAATGATTGAAGCTCCTGGTGCGCCTGCATATATAGACTCCGAAATTAAATTTGGCTATTTGTCTGATAGTCGCACGCCCGTACTGACAGCTGAGCTAGAGGAAGGAGCCAAGATAGCCATTCCGGCGTATCTAGTAGCCCCGGAGTCTGTCGAACGTACTCGTTTTCACGAAACAAACCGAGATAACCTAACACGTACTGAAACCGTGCTCGGTAGGATCATGTGTCATGCCCAAGATATCAGGGCTGTAGATTTTGTCCCAGACAGAGAAGCACTACTTGCTGAGGCATCCGGCAACATAAATCAACATGATTTTTTGATGATTTTCGGGATCTACACGTCGTTAGTTAGAAATAACGGTGAAATGATAACAGAGGCTATGACAGCGCCAACCAACATCGTGCATAGAGGTGTGCGTGATGACTTAATATCACTTTTTACCGTTGCAGAAACGATGTACAAAGCCTTAGAGCCAAACGAACAAAGTGTTTTCTTGGACAGATTAGTTGATAACTACGCGCACCACTCAGGTGGCTCAAGAGCTGTCCGTAGCCGAGGCTGGACAAGCAGATGGAATGGTGCGATATTCACAATTCGCAATGCCACAATGGACATCCTCAGAGATTCGGATTCTGTCATTGATCCTGCCTCACAAATGGTAACGCGCATACTACGCAGACTTGTTATCGAGCCTCGTACTACCCGTGAGGAAGGACTGGGCAAAGTATTTACTACATACCTGAAAGATCCTGAAATACTTGTTGCCAACCCTGAACTACTCTTTATACTCGATCAGTACCTCAGTGCCAAAAATGAAATATCCCGTCGGGATGCTGAGAGACTTTCTGATGGCCTGATCGTATCATTAATTGGCCGAATACACAGATCCGAGACTACCGATGAATATACCAAGCGACTTGCAGATGCGTATCTGGCAATTGCCGACAAATCGGTCGAGGATCGCCAACGAGCAAATGCATTCACGACAAAAGCATCGGAGGGGGGTTATCATGACGTAGCGAGCGTTGTCGTCAGCCTGGCTTCGAGCGTTGCACGCGCGAATAATGAAAATCGAACTTTTACTACACAAAAATATTCAGCATCATTTGACTACCTTTTAGACCAGTTCGATATAGATAATCTATGGCCAGACCTTGAACCAGCAACTGTTCAAACCTTCAAAACAGCTTTCTCTAAAGTAGTACATCTTTCCGACAAATTGTAGTCAGTCGCACTATCCCGCAAGCGTCAGATTGGCGTAGTCTAGTTTACTAGGACGACACTGTACTACTAATAAATGTAGGAGTAGCGGGCAGCTTCGGCAGGCGACAGCGTCTTTGTGCTTCGCACTGCCCAGCCAGAAACGTTCATTTCAGAAACGAGTACGCTACCATCTGGGTAAACTGTTTCGACAAAACCAACGTGGCCGTAGTAATCGCGTGGCGGTGTCCAGATAACAGCGCCAGATTGTGGCACGCTACCGACAGCAAAACCGGCTCGCTGAGCTAGAACTTTCCAGGTACTCGCGTTACCGAGATTACTTGGCACAGGACGGCCTATTTGAGCCCGCTTATTCGCAGCATACCAAGTACAGTAACCATAGTCATATCCGTTCGATCCATACACTGCGCCACCGCCCCAGGCGAATCCAGAACCGAAGCTTGCCGTGCGTGCTACGGCTACAGGGGCTACGCTACCATCACGAATCAGGATTCGTGATCCTACGCGCAAACCACCAGTTTCAGCATCATTATCAGCAATCAGTTGTTCCTTGTTTGCCTTGTATTTAGCCGCAACGGAATCAATGGTGTCGCCACTCTTAACTACATAGACGATTCCGTTTACAGGAGCGATAAGCAGAGCTTTACCGACGGTAACGTTGTCGCCCTGAAGTCCGTTAGACCAGCGAATGGTGTCCGAAGTAACCCCAAATTTTGCGGCAATACTCGGGATTGTGTCACCAGAGACTGTCACATACGTCTGGATGTCTTTATACGATTTGAGTGATGTTGCCACAACCTGAGGCTTTGCTACTACGGTGTCATCAGCAGGCGTTACGGCAAGCTGAGCATTTACGGTGTCGGCATTGTTAGTAACAGCAGATGCTTCTGGCATATTTGCTAGACGTGCTACATGCACGGCGATATCGGCTGAAGATAACTGATCGAGAGCACTGGCAGAAGCAGTGGAATCTTCACTGGAAACAATACTATTATTCGTTGATGCACCACTGTTTGGTGAACCAACTACAAAACCAATTACTCCAACGAGGAGCAAAATATTAGCTACAAGAATAGAATAACGAATGAGTCGTTTTCGGGACGATTTTGAGAGCTTTTTTTGTTTTGTAAGGTCGCTTATGTTAGAAACTACGTTCTGACTGAGCGCTCGGTTGTTGATACGAATAGTATGCTCCTGGTGCAAAGCACCGTTTCGGGGTGATTTAACTAATATTTGTCGAAAAAAATGCTGTTTTCGACGTATTTAACGTACGTTACCCCTGTTTCAACTCGGTGCTAACAGATAGATGCACACGAAAGTTGACAGGTAAAATAGTATCACATCACGTCAACAATTCCAAGCGTTTTGAACGTTCCCTACCCCTGTTTCCAAATCCCCACCCAACCGCCATCTCCCCTATCTTCCGCCACTCCTTGTGAGAGGTCCGTCCTCTCACTCGGACGACACAAAGTTGCGATACACTCTACTTTATTATAATTGAGTGAGAGGACGGACCTCTCACTTGAAGGACATTATTTGAAGTAATTGCAAGTTCAGTGACTATGAGGTGATGAACAGTGGGGTTAGCCACAGAGTTTTTTGCAGTGTTGAGCAACAAGTGCTTCGTGTTCTTGGAGTGTACGTGAGAAATACGTGATACCATCATCGCCAGATACAAAGTAGAGCCAGTCGGTGTTCGCTGGACTGGCGACAGCCTGCAAAGAACTTTCGGTGACATTACTGATTGGGCCTGCTGGTAAGCCATCGTTGTAATAGGTATTGTATGGGGACTTGTATGTCAACGAAGGGTCCTCACCATTTAGGATTGCACCGTAGCTAGCCGTAGCATCTGATTCGAGCCGCATATTCATGCTTAGCCGTTTTTGAAATACTTGCGCGACCTGCGCTCGATCTGCTGGTTTGTCGACTTCTCGCTCGACGACTGATGCTAGGATCACAGCTCGGTGGGTGCTAAGCCCACGACGAGAAAACGCCTCGCGAAGCTCTGGGGTAAGCCGTTTCTGCATTTCGTCGAGTGATGCAGTAATGATCTGCTTGGGCGTAGTCTCGGCCGTCTTCTGGAATGACTCGGGGTACAGATAGCCTTCGAGGCTTGCACTATTTGGCTTATCAACAAGTGCTGGATGACCAATGTAATTAGCAGGGTTAAAGGCATCTTCAACCGCTGTCGCATCAAAGCCATAATTGATAAAGGCCTGCTTGAGCTGGTCGATGCGCTGACCTGGCTTGATGGTAACGAGTTTGCTTGTGATTTTTCCCATGGTGATAATCTCGACAATCTCTTGAACGCTTTGACTTGGTGCAATAGCATAAGTTCCGGCAAGTATTTTGTCTTGCATGTCATTATTGCGAATATATTGCTTGAAAGCCCAATCGTTACGTATTAATTTTTTCTTGTGCAGTACTGCGGCAACGTCAGATACCGATGAGCCCGTTGGGATGGTCACTGTTACTGCCGTTTGGTTAGTACTGACCGGTAGAAGATTCTGGTGATAGTATCGCCTAGCACCATACACGCTCGCCGAGACAATAACTAACCCTGCCACACCAATAATGATACCAACGCGTAACCAGTTTGATTTTTTCTTGTACTTACTCACTCGCAACTACCGTCGGCAAACCTTTTAGATAATCTTCTAGTATATAGCAAGCAGCCAGCGCATCGATATCCCCTTTGGCATATGGTTTGCCACGAGATTCTAATTCTTCCTCAGCATGATGCGAAGTGAGCGCTTCGTCTTGTAATACTATTGGCGTGCTTATTTCTTTCTGTAGTGTGGCAACAAAGTTTCGTACATAACTAGTTTGGTCTGTCTCCTGACCTTGCAAACCTCTGGGAAGTCCTACGACGAGTGTCGTAACGTGTTCGGACTCAATGAGGTCCTTTATGGACGCTAGGACGCTGTCGTTATTATCGATAACCCCCCGAGGCTGTGCCAAATGCACACCCTTAGGAGTTGTAGCCACGCCTATGCGCACCTCGCCGACATCGAGTGAAGCGTATACGCTAGTTGTTGGCATTTTCCGCCTGCTCAAACTTAAGCGTTATTTTATTGACACTTTTCGGTGTTTTGTAGACCCAGAATGGACTGTACTTAACTTCTACTTCTTTAACTCCTGGTCGTCCACCGATTATTTGCTGGACTTCGCCCTTTTTCTTGCCTGCTATTTCTGCCTTCAAGGCGGCTTCGTCGATTTGTGCCCCAGTAGAAAGCGTGGTCTGAACATTGATCTTTTGGTCTGTTGCCAGCGGTTTGTCGCCCAGTTTGAAGACCGCTTTATCCAGCCCATCATCGCCGATTGATTGCTTCGATGAGTCGATCTGATCTTTCGCGCTGTTAACGACAAGCTTCTTGAGGTCGTCACGTTTTACACCAAGCATAGAGTACGTAACGATACTGGTGACTGTTACTTCCGACGCCTCTGCACCAACACTTGGCGAGGCAGTTACTGCTGGGGGTGTCCCTGCTAGCGTGTCGACAATCGGGAATAGGTCTTCGTCTTTGAGTTGCTTCTGTAATTCTTCTGATGCCGTGTTTTTGCTTTTGTCGGTCAGTTTTGATTTTGCAGACTCAACATCCTGGTCGCTCACCACGGTAATTTCTTTGTTTGTTCCGCCACTCATGGCGCTACTATCAACACCGGATACACTGCTGAATCCATTAATAGCAAAATTACGCCCGCCACTGATGTTATATTGATCACCTGGGTTTTGAGCAGCCACCTTTACCGTAGCGGATGTAAAGGCTGGGAAGCTATCGTTTTTACACTGATTTCCGATCTTTACACTATTGAAGGTTACGTCGCCTTGCGTAATGAAAGTCAGTCCTCCGTTGCTTACGCCAGTTCCGGCTGGCACTGTTACAGAGTCCTGATCACAATTTGATAATTTTATCGTCACCGTACCAGTAGCACGCTCGCCGATGTTCTTCTTGCCGGTAGCTGGGACTTTTTCTGCGTCTGTCTTTTTGACTTCTTTCTTAACAGCTGGAATAACATTTTTCTCCAGGTCCAACTCTTCGGCACTGGTGCTAGCAGTGAATGTTAACTCAGTATTAACGCTGACATTGTCGGTTTTGATAATCACTGTTGCTTTTGGTAATACAAAGATACCGAGCAACCATATTATAATCAGCGCAACAATCCCGGCACCAATTAGTAGTGTCCGCTTCCTGAACTTGTTAAAGTTCGGGATCTTGGGTTTTTTATCTGATTTAGATTTCTTTTTATCCTTGGGAGCTGCGCCTGTTTTGGATGCAGCTACTGGTACTTCTTCGTCATTATCAAGCTCGATTGGCTCATCATCATCAGCAAGTTTAGCGCCCACTGCAGCCACACCGGCGAGTTCACCAACTGATTTTGCTTTATCAACTTCTTTTGCTTCTTCTGCCTCGGCATCATCTTCCTGTGCAACTTCATCCAAATCACTTTCATCTTCGTCGCCGTCGTTATCATCATCATTTAGGGCCAGGTCATCTGATGGGATCTTAGGGGCAGATGGTATGGCAGGCTTTGACTGCAAGGTTTTGGCAACATGCAATTTGACAGCGCCAGCGAGAGGCATCAGGCCTGCTTCGCTGGTTATCAGAACCAGGTTCTTTTTATGAGCATCACCGCTACGTTTAAGCAGTTTCATGTTCACAATGCTTTGCAGTACTGCTGCACGTTTTGGCAACACTAATGCTACAATTTTGTGCTTACTACTAACTACTTTATCGATGATGCTGGTGATTTCATCATCTACATCGATATAAATAGTGTCTTTACCGGCATCAGACATGAATAGTCTCCAGAGTTACGAAACGTTGATTGATAATGTTTTTGTTGAAATTAGTCATAATTTATACTCTTAATATTTTATCAATTCTTTGGCGGAATGAACCGGTATTTGCCGATGGATCATCTTGTTGCAACGTGTCGAGCCCTACTCGGAGAAGCCCCATGGCCGTGATGAAGGTGTGGTCAGTTACAGTGCCTGTTTTGTCGTCGATGCCGACAACATGATTTGGCTGAATGTGCTGAACGACCGGTTTTCGGGTAAACGGCAGGTCTGCATACCAGTTAGACGATTCTAGTTGATGCATTAGCATGTCGAGGCTTGATCCACCCCCACACAGTAAAATCCGACGTGGTAAATGATCGAGTTGCGTAAACTCAGCCAACGCAAGCTCAACGCCAGATGTCCAGACATCGAGCGTCTTATTTAGGCTTTTCTCGACATCAGGAACTTTTGACTGAGCGATCTTGTTTGTTGATAATCCAATTTTCAATTCTTCTGCCTGCAAGAAACTGACGCCCATATCTCGCTCGATTGCGTGCGTATAGGCACGTCCGCCAATGCCGAACATTTTGGTACCTTGTACACCGCCGTCATTAATAACAGCAATATCAGTCGTACCGCCTCCAACATCCATAAGAATGGCACTCATGTTAGCATTTGGGTTGTCTCCAATGACCGATCGTGCCACAGCGAAAGGTTCTGCAGCCACGGCAACGAGCTCGAGATCAAGCTCTTTGGCGGTTCGTTCCAAAGCGCCAATGTGTATCATCGGAGCAAAGGCGGTATAGAGTTGCACGACTACTTCCTTGCCCTTGAATCCAACAGGACTCGTCACTGGATAGCCATCGATTTCGATATTAACAAGGGCGCTGTTGACCAGGCGAATTTCAACATCTTTGCCGCCAAGTTCCCAGGTGAGCTGTTGTTTAGCTCGTTCACGAGCGCGCTGTTGCACAAGGGCGATGATTCGCTCAACTTCGGCGATATCCAGCTCTTTCTCGGCATTTTTGCGTTTGAAACGCACAGTCGTGGTAGTACCCTTAACCAGCTCACCGGCAATTCCAATAATTGCAGATTTAGAACTAACACCGGCTTGCTCTTCGGCTTGCGTGAGAGCTGCGTCACAGTTATTTACGACCGAAGCTATGTCGGCAATAGCACCAGCCTGCATATCACTCAGCTCCTGGTGTGTACGACCCACGCCAATAATTTCGACACCGTCATTCGTGACCTTACCGATGAGCGCTTTGACAAATTCTGTTCCAATATCAAGCGCAACCAGGTACTTTTCATTGTCGTTTTTTCTTCGTGCAGCCTTGTTGGCTACACTGCTTTTGAGGGTCTTTATTTTATCTAGCATAAGCAATCTACAGTATACCAGTTAGTTGAGCACCTTTAAAGATATTCCAATCTCGGCGGTCTACCTGGGTTATGATTATTTTTAGTTGTGACCGAATACGTCACCAGTTATGAGCGTAGACAGTTGCTGAAGGTCGTGACCTTCAGTCATTTTAACGACGAAGTTACCGACGATTCTTCCTTCACTTTCTACTACGAATCCAGACTGTTCCACCGCCTCACGCGCTGCGATTATGTTTTCTGTTGTCTCTGGTGTTACTACTACTTCACATGAACGTTCGCCCGTCATAAATATGGTTCCGCTAGCCATTTAGTTTGCCCTTTTTTTATTATTATTGTTATGTTTATATTATACTCCCACTTGTCCAGCCCTACACTTTAAAGAAGAGGAAACACTACTAGACCAGAGCTGCTTTAATCCTACGGATTCCTGCAGAGGAGGATTCTTCTTTGAGGATTTTGAACTTTTTGTTGTCTTCGAAAAGTTGCAGGGTGTGGTCGACGTGTGGACCACCACAGATTTCGAAACTAAAAGGCTTGTCTGCACCATCGGCTATCATCTTGTACACCTTGACTGTATCTCCATATCGATCACCGAATTGGCCTAACGCACCTTTTTCTTCTCGGGCAACCTTAGTTGGGTATTCTGCCCAGGTTACAACTAGGTCTTTGCCAATTTGCTCATTAACGATCTTTTCTACTTCGTCGAGTTGCTGTCGGGTGACTTTTTCTGGATGACTAAAGTCGAAGCGTAGTCGTTCTTCGGTAATGTTACTGCCGCGCTGGACAACATGGTCACCTAGCACGTCACGCAGCGCCTGATACATCAGGTGTGTTGCGGTGTGGTATTTCTTGTGTTGCAGCGTTGAGCCACCAAGCCCACCTTTGAACGTACCTTTACTAGCCGTTTGACTTCGAACGCGTTGTTCTTTCATTTTGGCATCGAACTCTTTGCGCCAGCTGTCGCTGACTTTTAGGTCTTGCATAAAGGCTTCTTCAACGCTGAGTTCTGCCGGGAATCCGTAGGTGTCATAGAGAGTGAAGATATGGTCTCCGTTTAACTCCCCACTCTGTGCCATCTTCTGCAGTTCACGAACACCTTTTCGGAGTGTTTGACGGAAAACTTTTTCTTCCTTAACCAGAATTTCGATTACCTTTTCTTTGTTCTCTGCAACCTCGGGAAAGTCTTGTATATATATGCCAGTGATTACCGGCACAATATCTTGCAAGAAGTTCTGCTCGATCCCCAGATCAAAAGCAAAGCGAATAGCGCGACGAAGCAGCCGACGCATAACGTAGCCCTGTTCTTTGTTGCTCGGTACCACACCATCCACAGCCAGGAAGGTTGCTGCCCGTAGGTGGTCGGCTATCACTCGCATGCTGTTGGTGTATGATTCATACTTCTTTCCACTCAGCTTTTCGAGTGATTCAATAATTGGCCACAATATACTAATTTTGAATACATCAGGACTATCGATAGCGGCAGCTGCAATACGTTCGAGCCCTCCACCAAAATCAACATTTTGTTTTGGTAGCTTTTCGAATCCTTGCTCAGTACGGATATATTCCATGAATACGGAGTTTCCAATTTCCATGTAACGACCACAGTCACAGTTCGGGTGACACTTTTCGCCAAACGAAGTATCATGCTCCACCTGATCGAAGAGATAGAACATCTCACTGTCCGGCCCACATGGCTCACCAACTTTGACGTCCGCTGGTGCACCATTACGACTCCACCAGTTCTTCTCGTCATAAAAGAATATGCGGCCACCTTGTTCGCCTACCTTATATCCATTCTCTTCTGACCCGACATCAATTTGCTTGGCATCGACGTTTTTGCTCGCAAATAGCCGTGCCCAGATCTCTGCCGCATCTGTATCTTTAGGTACGTTGTACTCAGGGAAACCACTACAACAAGTCACATACACCTTGGAGGGGTCCAGGCCCACTTTATCTATCAAGAGCTCAAAGACCCAAGATAACTGTTCTTGCTTAAAGTAATCGCCTAAGCTCCAGTTACCGAGCATCTCAAAAAAAGTCGTATGGCGGTTATCGCCCACATCGTCAATATCTTGTGCGCGAAGACACGTCTGACTGTTGACCAATCGAGTTCCTTCTTGGTGTGGTTCACCAAGCAAATAAGGGATAAGGGGCTGCATACCAGAGCCAGTGAACAAAGTGGTTGGATCGTTATAGGGCACGACAAGGGCACGCGGGATGACTGCGTGGCCTTGTTTTTGGAAAAAGTCTAAGTAAGCCGAGCGTATTTCTTGTGCATTCATATCTGTTAATTATACCAGCAACGATATATATGGACAAAAGTGTATTCTATAGTATAATTGCGGTAGTACGTCAAACGGGATACTTTATGACCTCACCAGTACAACCAAATGCAGACTGTTCATTCGAAGGCGGTTGCGAGACCTGTCCTCTCCAGATTAATGCGGCCGAAAATATTACCCTTTTAAGAGCGAGGGGCGACAGTGGCGTCGTGGTCTGGCAACAAGAAGCTACAAGTGCATTAGAAAATTGTGAAGCAGGTGAGCCAGTCATTACCCGACACCGACGCTTTAAATTTTTTGGAAGAGTTATAACCAAACTTGAGTGTGCAACAGAAGCACCGCATCACTTCCCTTCGGAAAGTCACTACGAGCGCGTCATTGATAGTGGGCGAGATTAGGCCAGATCTATCTGGCTATCGACATTTGTATCGCACTGTAGTTTAGTAGGCTAACCATGGCTACACACGAAGAACCACCTGAAGAACAAGCCCCCAGCGAAATGCAGGCTCTGCCTGATGCAGTTCGGTGCCTACACTGCCCCATTCTGCAATACTGTCTGGTCGAAATCGAAGCACTACAAGAATTACCACAGTCTGCAGAAACAGAAGCGATCATCTCGTCCTACGTGCGCTTTTTTAGTGGCGTTAATGCTGACTGCTGGGCAGATGGACCAGCGATCGAAACAAAGCGTCGATTTCTTATCGCCGGACCAGAAATTATCGAGATTACATGCAAGAGTCAATCAGCCAAGCATTACTCAGATATACGTACGTCGCGACACCTAAACGATAATCCCGCCACCTAATACTTTGTCACCTTGGTACAGTACGGCTGATTGGCCCGGTGTTAGTGCGCGGATATCATCCCGAAGTTTAATGCGCGCAGATTTGCCAGACATGTCCAGTAATCCCTCGATGAGAGGCGCGCGGTGACGCGTTCGTACCTGCACATGCAACTCCTTGGGGGCACTATTGATCCAATGCAGTCCGTTTAGCCGTAGTTCCTTGCTCCATAAATGTGAATCATTGATATCAGTCGTAACGTAGACTTCGTTTTTTCCCATGTCCTTATCGATAACATAGTACGGCAAACCGCCACCTACGTTGAGTCCATGTCGTTGTCCAATAGTATAAAAAATAGCCCCGTCGTGCTGACCAACGATTTTGCCGGTCTGGTCTTTTACATCGCCCGGCGTGGTAGTCACATACTGTTGCAGAAAATCTTTAATCCCGACTTTGCCAACAAAACAGATCCCCATGCTCTCTTTTTTTGTAGCAGTGATGAGTTTAAATTTTTTGGCAAGCTGTCGAACCTGTGGCTTCGTTAACTCCCCAAGCGGAAAGAGCGTCTTCTTGAGTGCGTCCTCAGTAATCCGATATAAAAAGTAGGTTTGGTCTTTGTTGTCATCAACTGCTTTTAATAAAACGCCGTCCTTGGTGTTGGCGTAGTGGCCAGTTGCAATCATGTCTGCGCCATCATCGAGCGCCGTGTTGAGAAACAGCTTGAACTTTACTTCCTGGTTACACATGATGTCTGGGTTCGGTGTACGGCCTGCCTTGTATTCATCGATCATAGACTCCACGACTTTGTGCTTGTATTCGGTTTCGAAGTCATACATTTTGAACGGTATACCTAGCTGCACGGCAACGCGCTTGGCATCTTGGTAATCTTCCTTCCATGGGCAAGGAAGCCCTGGGAGATCTTGGCTCCAGTTCTTCATATATACACCCGTGACGTCATAGCCTTGTTCAATAAGCAAAGCTGCCGTCACAGAACTATCAACGCCACCACTTAACCCGACATAAACTTTTATGCCGTTTCCTACTTTAGTCATTACCATATTATAACAGAGGTGGAGAGGAGTTACTAGACGAATTGCTTAGCGAGTTCTGGCTGGCTGGCACGTAGCAACTTCTGCAAACTGAAATCGAAGGTCTTGGTACTAGTCCGAACGATACAACCACCAGCTATATTTGGCTGTACGCCAGGTGCAATTAGCGTATTGGGGTGTCCATGTTCACGGAACCAACGAACGAGCACGCGCAGTGCTTGTTTGGTAGGCTCGGAACCGAAGCTTATCTGCACGACCGGTGCAGTTCGCCTGACGAATTGAAGTTGCTGGGTAAACTGGGCACGCTCATCTGACTTGAGTACGTTGAGGCCAGACGATTTAAGGAGATTGGACAGCAAAGGACTGGTGTATGGTAGTGAGCTACCGGAGCTCTTCCCATGACTCTCGGCGCTTAAAAACTCATCGAGCGCGAATAGCTCACGCTGGATCTTACCGAGTTCGAGGGGTGTTACGATGATGTCAGATAGTAATAATCCCGGCTCAGACTTCATGTTTGATATCCTCGACAATCGCTTGCTTATTGGCATCGAGATTGGAAATAATGTACTGCACTTGCTCGCTCACGTCCAAATGCTCCCCGAGTGCGTGCTGAACATGGCTGGTTACAATCTCGGCCATATTGTTCTGGAACCGTTCTAGTCTGCGCTCTTTTTCGCTGGCCAGTTCTTTATTGAACTGTTCGGTCATAGATTTCTGGTAGTCCGCGATCTGTTGATCTATTTTGGCAAAGGCGTTAGCCATATGTTGCTGGGCAGTTGCCACAGTCTGTTTCTGGTCAGAAAACTCTTCTCTCAAGATATCGCCGGCTCGTTCTTTTATGAACTCCGTGACATCGTCGCCAATCTTATGTAAGTCTTGTTGCAAAAATGTCGCGTTTTGGTCGAGTGTTCGTTCGAATCGCGCGACACCACGCTGCCGTAAATGCTCACGATACTCATCAGTAAATATCTCGTCCTTGCCACCATTTCCCCCACCGCCGTGTCCGCGTCCCTTTGGTCCAAGTCGTACAGCTACCCAAATAAACGCGAACAAAGCGCACAGTATACTGCTTACACCAATCAGAAAAAGCGCTAATTCAGTATTCATGCCCACCAAGTTCCTTCTAATGCTTATCTCGTACAAGTATAGCATGCTGATCGGCTTCAAAAACCTTGTTTTTAGTACTACGCGTGCGCTTGCAAACGTTTTTTGAGCACATCGAGCGTGTACTCAATATCTGATTGGGTTGTAGACTTGCCAAATGTAAAGCGAAGGCTCGATTGCGCGTCTTGGTCGCTTAGGCCGATTGCTTTTAGGACATGGGACGGTTCGTCGTTACTTGCGCTACACGCCGATCCGACGGCGCACATTACTCCATCTTCGTCCAGCTCCATCATGATTCGCTCATTGTCGCACCCGGGGATCGTAATATGGACATTATTCGGCGTCCGGTACTGCGTGCTTCCGTTAATAGTGATGTCTGTCGAAATAGATGTCAGGCCACGTATAAACGCGTCTTGTAGTTTTATTAGTCGGGGGTTGTGATCTTTCTGGTTTTCAATGGCGGATCGTAGTGCGCAAGCAAAACCAATTATACCGGCCACATTTTCGGTACCACTGCGTTTACCCCACTCCTGCCCGCCGCCACGAATGATTGGGTCCAATTGGGTTCCAGTTTTTACATATAACGCGCCCGATTGCTTTGGTCCGTACATCTTGCCACCATTGAGCGTCATCATATCCACACCCAGACGAGCACAGTGAATATCCAGATATAGCCCTGCTTGGCAGGCGTCAGTATGGAAATAAAGGGGTGTATTAACGTTACGTTTGCGACGATCATCACGAATGTCTGAAATAATCTTAGCAGCCTTACGTAGTGGCATCACCGTGCCAAGCTCGTTATTAGCATACATAATGCTCACCAGCACAGTGTCATCACGGATGAGCTTATCAAGCTCATCCAACTTAATCCTGCCGTCTTCATTTACGGGCAAAAGCGAGTGATCGTACTGCTGGGCAGTCAGCAGCACCGAGTCGTGCTCTACGCAACTAGCTACAACGTGACTGCCCGGATGCTTTTGCATAACTCCACTGATCGCTAGGTTATTCGCTTCTGTTCCGCCAGCCGTGAAAATAATCTCAGCGGGACGTACACCGAGTAATGACGAAACTTGTTGACGTGCGTGATCAACATCACTCGATACTTGCTTAGCGCTCAGGTACGTTGCACTCGGGTTGTAGAACTGTTCAGTAAAATACGGCTTCATGGCCAAAAATACCGATTCGTCCACCGGTGTGGCTGCTGCATAATCAAGATAAACTGCTTTTGACATAGCTCTAGTGTAACGCGCCTGAAACTTTAGATGTAACTATATAGATCTGCTTTAACGCGCTTTTCGTACAGCTGTACTGCTTCGCGCAAGTGTCGGGCCTCTTCTGGACCCACCGGCTGATAATGGCTTCCGTCTTGCGCTTTCAGGATTGCATTTGGTCGAACATCGTAACGAGTTGTTTTACTTTTGTGTTGTCCGTTCTCGTCAACCCATTCTTCGTGCCATACCCATGTTCTTTCGTCGAGACAAAAGAATTCACGGTGGCCACCTGCTGGAACCGGACCGAATAGTGTTCCACCAATTCTGGCTTCGTGCCGAATAAGATTACGGTAGAGCTCAGCCTGTCGTTCTTCCTGACTACCGCCAAGGATCGTTTTAAAAATTTTGTGAAGCACAGCTACACCTCCGTGTCTTGCCGGTCATGTTGCGCATACGCTTCCATGGCCAGCAACATAGCTTCGTCAATTGCAGCTTGGTTAGGGTGCTCATCACTCTTCAGAGAGATATGATCGGTTGGAGCCGGAACATGTGGTACACGAGCCTGCATATTAGAAGCAATCTCTGCAAACGCATTATTAACTTGCTCTCGTTCTAGATTACCGGCCATTTGCTTAACCTGTTCATCGATATATTGCTTATCAGAACTTTCGGTCATCTGACGGAATGTTTTATCAACTGCGGGCTGGACTCTTTGCTCGGTCATAGAAAGCGCTACAACATCCTTTGGTACTGTAGCAACAGGGAGATTCCGAGTTGCTTGCATCACTGAGTCAACTCCTCTGAGTACCTCGAAGTACCGCTCTTGGCTCAAGAGGAGGGCGTTTGGCGCGACGTTAATCTTGCCGCTTTCAGCTGTTGGTATTAAATTAATCATAATTGGTTAAACGAGATTGAATAGGCCAAGCGCGTTGTTTGTCGTAGTGGTTGCAAATGTTTCGAGCGGACAATCAAGCAACTTGCTCAGAAACTCTGCGGTTACCTCTACATGCTTAGGCTGACAGATTGTACCACGATAAGGGGTAGGAGTCAAGAAGGGAGCATCAGTTTCTAGTACTATCCGGTTGAGTGGAATTGTCTTGACCGCTTTCAATTGATCGGTGTTTTTTGTAAATGTCATAATGCCATTGAGGCCAATCGATAGGCCGCGCGAAAGTATCTGGTCTATTTCTTTCTGCCCAGCGCTAAAACTATGAATGACACCTTTGGGCTTGAATTCGTCGTAAATTGGCCAAAAGTCATCAAAAGCATCACGAACATGGAAAATAACGGGCAGGTTTGCCTCCTGAGCGACCGTCAGCTGAAAACGGAGCATGTCGGCCTGCGCACTTGGCTCACTGTGTTTATAGTAATAGTCTAGGCCAATTTCGCCCACGGCTACGACCCTAGGGCGACTGGCTAGATCACGAAACTCTTGTAGTGCCTTTGGATTTTCGACATATTCTTTTGCCTCGTGAGGATGAAGACCGATAGTTGCCCACACGCTGGCGTGTTGCTGAGCCATTTGGATGGCAAGCTTACTGTCTGACAGGGTACACCCTACGCACATCATGCGAGTAACTCCAGCTTTGGTTGCGTCTGCAATTACCTGCGGGACATCAAGTTCGTAATCAGGAAAATGTATGTGGCAGTGAGTATCGACGAATTGATTCATAGGTAATATTGTACCGTCATCTGCAAACTTTCTTATTATTTTCTGCATACTGTATAGTTACAGATAACTAAAAGGATACAAAAAAGTGAAAAAACGAACTTTATGGAAAATGTTCTTGCTAGAGATCGTAACGCTGGGTATTTACCGACTTTACTTTTTCGTCAAAACACGTAAGGAAATGATGGAGACAAATCCGGCAATTAAAATCAAAAGCTCATGGTTTTTGCTGGGCCCTATTCTACTCATTCCCACACTAATTATTTTTACAATCATCGCTCTAATTGCAAACGCTCCCGCGCCTAAAACTTGTGTCTCTGACAGTACTTCCACGCAGTATTACACTACAATGGAAGAAAAGCCACGAAGCTTCTCGAATAACTGCAGCAACACCGAAGAAACTGATTCTGGAGCTCAGACAGCCAGTGTGATATTTTCTATCGTGTTATGGATCAGTATTTTTGTAGCATTCGTACTGTATGTTGTGTGGATATGGAGCTACTCACACGGTGTCGAAATCATCACCCAAGGTAGAATTAGTTTCGCACTGGCGCTCGTAATCCTGATCCTGGTGCCTGATGGTATTGATATACTGCTCGTTCAGGAATACTTCAACAAAATCGGTGAACCGCAGCCGCCGATTGCACCTGCGCCTCACTCAACAGCGTAGTAATTAGTCGCTGTGCGTTTTGGCTGTCTCGTGTTTCGGGAAAAGCGTGCCCTTAATTGGACGAATAACTCCCTCGTCAAAGACATGCTTAATTTTGCCTGCAGTTTCGGGCATAAATGGTTCAAGCAAATCAGCGATTTCAAGCAAACAACTTGCCTGATAGGCAAGAACTTCTTGCAGATGTTCTTTGTCATCAGTCTTGGCGATAGACCAAGGTTTTTCTTGTTCGATATATTGGTTGAGTCCACGGACTTGTTCCCATACTTCGTCTAAGGCGCGGTCAAACTTGCAAGCTTCGATCGATGTCCAATAAGATGCATCGTCGTGGTTTGCCGGTGGAATCTCACCGATAATACCGTTTTGATATTGCGTGATCATGGCTGCAGTTCGCTGCACGGCATTACCGAGTTCATTTGCAAGCTCGTTGTTGTAGGCTTGCTCTAATTTTTCCCATGAGAAGTCGCCATCGTCATAACTCGGGATATGTCGGAGAATATAGTACCTAAACACATCGGCATTATACTTTTTGACGATTTCCGCGGGGCTCACAACATTACCAACTGATTTACTCATCTTCTTGTTATCGATGTTGACGAAGCCATGAACAAATAGCTTTTCTGGCAGCGGCAATCCAAGTGCCAATAACATGCCTGGCCATATGGCGGCGTGGAAACGAAGGATATCCTTACCAATCACCTGTACATTAGCTGGCCAGAACTTCTTGAAATCATCATGTTCCGGGTAGCCAAGCACCGTGATATAGTTCATGAGTGCTTCAAACCATACGTACATCACCTGGGTTTTGTCACCAGGAACAGGAATACCCCACGATATTTTTTCTTTTGGCCGTGAGATACTTATGTCCTCTAGTCCATCGAGGATCACCTGCAATATCTCATTGCGGCGAGTGCCCGGGATTATATCGAATGTTCCAGCCTGGACAGCTGCACGAATTTGGTCGTTATATTTACTAAGTTTGAAAAAGTAGTTTTCTTCTTCTAATCGCTCGTAGGGCGTGTTGTGGTGCGGGCAGATATTGTTATTTGCCTTTGCTACAGCTTCGGTAACAAACGACTCACAACCGGTGCAGTACAAGCCAATGTACTTACTTTTGTAGATATCTTTTTCGAGCTGTTTCCAAATAATCTGGGCACGCTGTTCATGGCCTGAGTCGGTCGTTCGAATAAAACGGTCGTTACTGATGTTTAATAGTGTCGCCAGATCACGAAATTTCTGACTTTGGCGGTCAGAAAGTTCTTTTGGAGTAATCTTGAGCTCGAGTGCTTTTTCGGCAACTTTAGAGCCATGTTCGTCACTACCGCTGCTAAAAATAACGGGCTTACCTTGTTTGCGAGCAGCACGTGCCAAAACATCAGCCATGACAAATTCTAAGGCGTGCCCGATATGTGGATCACCGTTGACGTAGGGTATTGAGGTTGTTACGTAATAATTCATATATTTATTGTACCTTGTTGAGTTAGTGTTGAAATTATAAAAAGAGAAAATACAGTAGTCGAGCCCCTAGGGCATACTACGCATGCAAAAATTTGCTAAAGATGTACTCATCCCTAGTAGTATAACTCACTCCTGTCAACAAGTGAATATGGGTGCAGTGCGGTCTACGTCGCGTTCAGCAATGCTTGTGCGTGCGGATCACCGTATTGTCCGATATATTCGACGACGTTTTCGTACTGTGTTTGTGATATTTCGTCCTCGGCATGAAGCATTGCAACCAGTGAAGATACCGCGAGAGCTGGCGTTATTTCCACGCCAGTAGCTTCCAGAACTTGTGGGGCACCACCCTCCTCGCGATCTACAGCTACGAAATAGTCGACAACGATCAGTCCCTGCGTCGTCAAACTACCAATCATATCAATTTTTGATTGGCCGTCGGTTACCACATCGTCAAAAGCAGCGATTCGAGTGCCTTCGATGTTTTCTGATTTCCTTACACCCAACAGTGGTGTCTTGTTGCCTGATACCTTATTTTGGTCAACTCGTGGTTGCAATAGTGGCATCTCAGCCAAATAGGCGATCCAGGCAGTGTATGAAGTCATCGCCTCGGGTGTGCCAACATAGTAGCCGTAAACATCTTCTACTGGTCTTGATGCGCGCTGAGTAGCCTTAGCGTCTGCCAGATTTGCCATTGTACAACTGATATCATCACGCAATTCAACGTCCGAAACCCCAGGCCTAATATCAAAATAATGTGGGGACCTACGCCCACTCTTTAAAGTTATATAATCCTCAGGCTGCTCAGCGATACCGAATAGCCCTGCTTCGTACAGCGATACCCCGAGTTTGAGTTGTTCTGCCTCAGGTAATAATAATTTCTCTGCCATTATAGTGCCTCCGTAAGTTCAGTTACTATTCGATGAGCTGCTTCCTGCTTGGAAATACCAACGGGAGGTTGAGTTATTGCTCTGCCTACTACTATGAAGTCTGCTCCGTTATCAACCGCCATGGCAGGAGTCACAACCCTTTTTTGGTCACCAGGCTTCTTGGCCCATTCAGGTGTAATGCCTGGTACGACTGTTATAAGATCATCGAGCGCTGAAATTGCTCTGATCGCTCGCAGTTCTTTGCCTGAGCAGACAATACCGTCAATTCCGGCCTCTTGTGCCATATGAGCAAACTGAACCACTTTTACTTCAGGCTCATCTCCATAAATTGACACACAGTCATCATCGATTGAGGTAAGGACAGTGATACCGAGGATTCCACCAAGCTGATCATTCCATGCAGCTTTGGGTTGGTTGTTAAACACCATGTTACGAGCTTTGACTGCGTATTCTAACATCCTACTGCCTCCACTGGCATGGACAGTAATAAGATCTGCACCGGATTCAGCTACTACCGACACTTCTAGGGCGACTGTTTCAGGTATGTCATGAAACTTAGGGTCAGCCATTGTGCTAACACCAAAAGACCCAATTGTGGTTACTGCATGATCCCAGCCATATTGCTGAGCAATTGAATTAGCTTTAGCCATCCCAATATGTTCACCAACCTCCGCCATTACCTCACCAGCTTCATCCCAATTCATATTATCGAGCGCTACAATGACGCGATCACTTGGCACCTCGATTGAACTCCTGTAACTATTCACCATTGTAACCTCCGTTTACGTGTCTTGCAGATGATTATAGTGTGAGTGCACTGAAGAATGGTAATTTACAACATTGTTATTTTGTTTATTCGCTGGATAGATGCCACAGATCGCAGTGTCTACAATGGTACGTTTTTAGCTTCGTACCATGCTGTAGTTCTGCAACGGCGGCAGCAGTTTGGGCCTGCTTACTCGTATCGAAACCAAGCTTTTCGGAGCAAGGTAGTTCTGCAGGCTCCGTGCTCATACCAAGAAGTCTTTGCATAACTTCTTAAAAACTGCGTTAGTCCAGCCAAAGCCTGTTTGACTTGGATAGACACCCTCAATAGCATGCTTGTGCGGTTTAACTACGTTGTACTTTTCCTGGAATACGCCATGGCGTTCGAACCAATACAGATTGGTGTGTATCCATTTTCGTGCCAAGCGTTCGGCTTCTTCGTTATAGCCATACTTTTTTAGCCCCTCGATGGTCAGATAATGCAACGGAGCCCAGCCGTTGGGAAATGCCCACTGCGTCTTAAGTGATCCAAAAATAGTCATATCAACCAGTGGCCGGGATGTTGTCGCCAGCCCCCCACTGTGTTCGAATTTACTGAGGTTCTTGACCATTTGCGCGGCTTGCTCCTCTGTTGCCAACCCAGCCCACATCGGATAAAAACCCGCCAGAGACCACACATCGCCCTTTTGCTCTTTGGCATAGTTGTAGTCAAAGAAAAATCCGCGCCGTTCATGCCACATGTGTTTTGTGATCTCGTGTTTACGACGGCCAGCCAGGCCATCCCAGTGTTTTGCTCGTTTCTCATTGCCTATCAAACGGGCGGACCAAGCAAAGTCAGTTTCATATTTATATAGCAAACAATTCAAATCAATGGGTAGGTAGTCCAGGCATTTTCGCTCGAACCGAGTGGTCATATCCCAGCCACTCTCTGCTTCTGCAAGGTCGTGCAGTACGTTAATGTCATAGTAGCGACTCAGGCCGTGATGCACTTCGTGCCAAAATGGATGAAGATTGCTCGTCCAGACTTTCTCGTATTCTTCTTCGGCTATCATCATGCGCTCTTTTAGCCAGTCAACGTCTTTGTTACCGCTTTCGTATATAAGCCTGATAAAACTGGTGAGCAAGGGTGGCTGCGAACGACTCATAAAGTACATGCGGCTCGCCGTTGGAATAAAATGAAATCGCTTGAACAAATACAGCAAATTTTCGAGCATTCCCTCAGCGAGATGCTGGTGCCTGCTATCGATAAGACCCAGTGCGGTAAAGTAACTATCCCAGTAATACTGTTCTTGAAAACTAAACTTTACTTTTGGGTCTGCAGCTGGAACGATATATGGATGAGGCAGTCCAATAATAGTCCCCTTGTCTTCTTTCTGTTCGTGTAACAAAACCTTCCAGTGTTCCTCAATATAATTCAGAGCATCATCAACGTGCTCGGGGTCAATACTTCCTTGCTTGCCGGTGAGCTTACGGAGTAATTTTTTGGCTATGTTTTTATTTTGGAGCATATACCCTAGCCTACGGCTTGAGTTACACAGAGTCAAGCTGACAATCTATAAACTATTCTATGGATAGCGGGCACTTGTCCACTTACAATAATTCTTCGACGTCGTGCCATCGGCGCAAGTCAGAGTGGGAGGTTCTACAACTCGGACGGTGTTGGCTTTTAGTAAACCTTTAAACAGATCTTCGTACTGAAATTCTGGGCCCATGCCTAGATCATTCCATTTTGTTGCGTTATCAGGATTAACGCCACCAACCATCTGTATGCCAGGTATGGCTCCATTTGTGTCTACTACGATCATGCCGTAGTCTTTCAACGCTCTGGCAAATATTCTTGCAGTTTGAGCACGACGAGGATTGTTAGCCCAGTCAGTACGTGAACTCACCCAGGCATCTATTTCTGCATAACTCATAGTAAGCCCGAAGCGCGTTCCTTCGGGAATTGTTTTATCTATACTTTGAGTACCGAAAGCACCTGGGCGACCAAGCTGCTGTAGCGACACTCCGCCCCATTCAAATTTAGTGGCAGGTGCCAAGGCTGTTCCACAAGTGTTGCTCTCGGCAGTTGTGCCAAGCTGGGCATTCGTACAGATGGGACCATATGAACTATTGGCTATAGAAAATCCGAGTGCATGACGTATCTCGCCAGCCTCAACCTCTTCTGGGGTAGTCAGGGTCGCATAATAAGAAAGGCCGACTCCTCGCTCGCTCACATAGCCTTCGTGTGTTCGATAGTCAATAATCTTTCCATAATGATCGCGTCCGACTTGTACAGATGCGCCACAGACCCGACCCGGCCAAAAAATGGCATCACTAAAACAAGCCCCTGCTTCGTAAATCCAAATAGTATAAATTCGCCCTTGAGTAGCGCCTGGTCGGTCGTCTAAAATAAATATTTCATTATCACCGCCTTTGCCTGTTTTCCACGCAGGGTTCCACGGTATCGTTGCGTCAGGATGCTGACTCAGGAGACCTGGTGACGGAAAAACCTCCTGTGGGTTGTATCCTGCTCCATCAAGATTTGATGGGTATGCGACAGAAGCAACCTGGGCTTGTACTGTCGCTTTACTTGCCAAGTAGACTTCTCTGGTAAATAAATTCGCCAGCGGATCAAGTTGTGTTGGATCTGGAAAGCCAGGTGTGGCTCCTAACGCACCAAAATGGGCTGGGTCGTCTCCTGTTCCCCATTTTAATAGTCTATTGACAAAATCTGTCGATTTTGAATAGGTAGGTAATGTGCAGATGGGCTGATTCCAAACTGCGTTGCCGAACGGAACTTGATATGTGTAGTTGGCTACAGTTTTACCACAGGTTGCAGTACTTGTTTTACCAAAACGGACTGCTTGACCGCCAGAAGTAGAAGGATCAGAGATAAGTGTTGCATTTGCAGATCTATTACCTGATTCTGACTGGATGCTGGTTGTAGGGGTGGCAGCTTGGGATATAATGATCGTGGCAAGCCCTATTACCATTAACGTCACTACAATAACTGCCTGTCGTGTACCAAGTTTTGAGATAATTTTTTGAAAAGAATTTGCCATATACGCTTACGTTCTATTCTACATCAACCGAAACAACTTTAATGCAGGCATTTTTATACTCCTATAGTTGAATGTAGTTTTTTCATATTTGTCTCTGTTATTGTATCACGTAAAGCGCTTATCCTTAGGGTATTGACATTTATGCTGTTATTTGGTATAGTATGCGTCATACATCATTTCAAGGTGTTGTGTGTTTTTCAGGTGTTACTATGAATAACTATCAAATGATTTCGAATTCCCAGATACGATCTGGCAAGTCTGCTCGAAAACGAGTATACATGTTAGCCGGACTTATATCTGGCTTTGCACTACTCATCTTTCTGGCCACATTGCTTGTTTCTGCCCAGTCGCTGAATACTAGCGTAACCAGTAGCACAAAAGTACTGGCACAGGCCAAGCCAACTGCCAAGACAGTTAATGCTGGTGGTGCTCAACAAAAAAGTACCGCACCACAACAAAGTGCAGTGGTGGCGACTACAGTCAGTAAGTGTACACCAAGCGGACTAAGCGCAAATACTGCAGTACCTACCTTAAACCCTTCTGCAAACGGCATGACCGATGCTGGAACCAAAACTTCGTACTACACGGTGTTTGGAAACACCAAATCTCAAATTGCTGGCCAGATACATAGCTGTAGCCCTGTAGTTAGTGGGGGCGCACGCTATGCTGCAAGTACTGATTATGTTATTAACTGGACGTTTCAATTTCAGAATGATGCCACAGGCAACTGTCTCATAACAACTGCCAACGTTGGAGTTGGTATTGGCAAAATATTACCAAGCTGGCAATCAACACCTACCACTTCTGCGGGCACACCAGCGTCGTGGAACACATTTATTGCTAACCTAGACCGTCACGAAGAGGGTCATGCAAGTCTGGATCGACAGTATGCAGGCCAGATTTTGAATATGTTACAGAACTTCCCACTGACATCATGCGACAATATTCAATCTGATGCGAATGCTCGAGCAAAAGCAATTGTGACTCAACTCGATCAAGCTAACGAGCAATATGACGCCATTACACAGCACGGCACCACTCAGGGCGCCACATTGTAATTCAGACCATAAACCCCATGCCTACCTTCGACGCGCGTTCACGCGTGAGATAGTTCTCACCCTCTCGGGCAGTTCCCGCCGAATTCATTGCAAGAAAAAAGTCTCAACATGAAGTTGAGACTCTTTTCTTGGAGGAGCTGGCGGGAACTGCCCCCGCGTGCATCGGTTAACTTGCTTAATGACTACAGGCTTAGTCGGTTTAGATGTTTCTTTAGCCAAAACAGTATAAACGGACAAAAATTGTAATGGCTGCAACCCTTAGTCTTAGACATACCTAGGGGTACTAGATATATAGCAACCAGAGGTATATAGCGCTCATCGAAAATATCTGGTGTCTATTCGAGAACGGCAACCTAAATGATTAGGCTGCGAGTGCGAATGCTGATTGTGGGAAAAGCTTTGCAGCTAGTCCATCAATAAGCGCTTCACGATCAAATGGTTTTGCAACTATTTGGGTGATCCGGCTGACGTGCAGATCAATCCGGCCTGCCATATAAGCTTGTTAAGGTCCAATGTCGAGCATAATTTCAGCCCCGAAAACCACCGAAGTGGTCGCTATACTATAGCATATTATGTAAGCTTAAACAACTTGGTGTAAGACTTTTTTGGGAGACCGGTAGAAAATGTTAAACACAAGTCCACCAGCTAAGATCACCGAGCCTCCGACAAGTACCGGCACATTGATACCCAGTGTCGCCACATAGCCACTTATGATGGCAGGAACAGACTGGGCAAGCGCCTGGATACTAGAGTCGATACCGAGTACCTCTCCCTGAATCTCAGGACCAACTGACTTACTTACCAAAGCAGTTGAGTTGGCGATTGTAAGCCCATTAAAGATAGCGATGAACGGGGCGACAAACAACAACTGCGCCGTGTTATGTGGCAACAACGTGAATAATAGTGCAAAGCCAGTACCAAAGATACTAAAGCGAAGTATCGTACTGTTCTTGTATCGAAGTAGTAACGGCGTAAACACCACTTGTGATATCACGATCCAGATACCGATATATGCGAAGAAGTCACCGACATTGCTCTGCTTGAACCCGAGCTTTTGGATCAGAAGGATCTGGAAGAATGTCATAAAGAAGGTGAATCCACCCCAGTACAAGAAGCTCGAACCAAACACTACACGCAGGCCAGGACTGGTGGC
>CAYJDY010000010.1:0-27426 GCA_964369045.1 uncultured Candidatus Saccharibacteria bacterium | reverse complement strand
ATATCATCGTTTCTACAATCGTAAAACCCTTGGGTTTTGACCCACTTATCATGTACATAAGTATAGCATAAGCACTTTGGTATCAAGCACCTATTTACAGGCCAATAACGCCTTTGTACCAAGCAATCATATCAGCCCCAAATAGCTGCACAATAACAGCTGCCGAGAGCAAAAATGGCCCGAATGGCACATGCGCCTGTTTCGTTAATCGCTTAGTAGCTAGAATTGGTATCGAAACGACCGTACCAATTAGTGAAGCAATAAAAATGAGCAGCAAGCTACTACTTGCGCTGGCTAGGATAGCACCGAGAAGAAAACCCAGTTTAACATCACCACCACCTATCCATTTGCCTTTCGACAACTGAAATAAAAGGTAGAAGATACCACCGCCGACTAAGATACCACCGACGGTATTTATGATAAGCGCCGTACCACCATCAAAAAAGATCATATGAACCAAGAACTGTGCACCTGCTAGATACATGAGCGGGAAGATTATCCTGTTTGGTAATAGGAACCAGCGAAGGTCATAGACGGCCAAGGCCGTAAATCCAATAACATATATCAGCCAGAAGCATAGCGAGACAATCTGATAGCCCTGCAAGGGTTCAGGCCAAAATAAATACGAGGCAACAAACAAACAGGCCGTAAGAAGCTCTACCAGTGGATACTGCCATGAAATCGGCCTGTGACAGTATCGACACTTGCCACTAAGGCTTAACCAGCTCAAAACCGGAATTAGATCTAGTGCGGACAGCGTGTGCCCACAGTGTGTACACATGGAGCGTCCGTGCAGAATAGAATAGTCCTCTTTGGATTTACTCTGCTTCTTTGCCTTTGATTTAGAATCTTGTTTATAGATACGCCATACAAGTGCGTTCACGAAACTGCCGAAGCATAGCCCAAGTAGGATTAGCACTACAATAATCATTATTCTATTCTAGCAGTAATTGACATGATCTACTGCGTACTTAGCAGAGAGGCTGTTATACATAAAAACAGACAGGGTTAATTCCCTGTCTGTTTTGTCGTATAGGTTCTGTGAGGTACCTATCTCAAGCTAACTAACTTACTCTTGGCAAGCTGCACCGTATGTTGATGCACCTGTCTCAAGTTCGTGTACGGCTGCTACTGCACGAGTAGAACCTGCTTGGCTAGCACCGTTTGTTCCACAAGATGCAGTTGGAACAACCACAAGTCTATCGTTTGCTGCGCTAGTGAATGGACCGGTAACTGCAAATGCTGTAAGAACCTGGACCTGACCTACACCAGTTCCAACACCTTTGTTATAGTAACCGAGCTTTGCTTCTGACTTCGTTGTACCTGCTGGACATGAACCACCAGTACATGTCAGAGACAAAGTAGGCGCAGCCCATGTTGCTGTGTTTGGAAGTGTACCGTTGTTGTTAGTAACGAATTCATTAACTGCACCAAGAAGTGCTGAAACATCATTCTTACGTTGTGTGTTACGGCTGTTTCGCTGTAATGCTGGAACGGCCAAGAACACAATAAGTAGAATCAAACCTGCGATAGCAAGTACGATCAAAACTTCGATGATCGTGAATCCTTCTTGTTTACGGTTTTTTATTTTGTTTAGCATTCTTAATGCCCCCTTAAGATATTAACTTGTTTATGTTTACAATAATACTTCGTTTAAAGTTTATTGCAAGTACTTTTTTACCCTTACTTAGCGAAGTTCTGGCCTGCCAGTCCATAAATTGGTAGCAGAACAGCCGCAACGATAATAAAGGCAAAAATACCGAGGATGACCATGAGGACTGGTTCGATGATACTGGAAACGTTTCGAATCTGGTTATCTACTTCTTTTTCATAGTAGTCTGCAATCTTCTCGAGCATTGATTCGAGTGCACCTGATTGTTCACCAATACGGAGCATGTTTGGTACGAGTGGTAAGAAATTAGGGTCGCCCTCTAATGAATCACTGAGCGCCTTACCACCCTTTACTTTCTCTGCTGCTTTTTGTAGTGAACCCTCAACGTGTACGTTACTGATTGCGTCACCAGTAATCTGAAGCATCTGGAGTAGCGGGACGCCACTGCTGACCAGTGTTGCCCCGGTGCGAGCAAAACGGGCCATATAGAGCTTCATAAAAAGCGGACCGATTGGCCAAGCAGTCATCTTGAGCCTATCAGCTACGCTTCGACCACTCTCGGTTTTAGCCCATCTGCCAAGCAAGATACCACCAATAATCGAAACGAGGATAACGATGTACCAATACTTGGTGATGGTGTGAGAAACCACGAGTAAAATCCTCGTAACAAGTGGTAGTGTTGCACCCGGTAGATCTTTATAAAGAATCTCAACCTGTGGCAACACTTTTACCACCATAAAACCAATGACCGCGAACATGACTACTAACACCACCGCTGGGTATATCAGTGCGCCACGTACTTTGCTGAGAATTTCTGCGTCTTTTTCTTGCTGGTTGGCAAGTCGCTCTAGTGCTTTATCGAGTGTTCCAGAGGCCTCGCCGGCAGCTACCATACTGATAAATACTTTGTTAAAAGCTTCTGGATGTCTGCCAATTGAGGACGACAGTGATGATCCACCTTCTACGTCCGATATGACCTGGTTAATAATGATTTTGAGCTTTTTGTTCTGAGTTTGTGTGGCTACGTTTCGAAGACTCTGCACAAGCGGGAGCCCTGCATTGATAAGCGTGGAAAGCTGACGCGAAAACAGTACTTTGTCATTTGTCTTTATGCGCTTGATATATTTGTTAATACCGCCAGAAGAAGAGCCTTTGAGCTTAATATCCAGGGGCGACAATCCCTGTGCCTGGATAAGCTTGGCGGCTGCTTGCTCATTTTCTGCTTCGACCTCTGCCTTAACCTTCTGACCGTTTGCAGAGTTACGGGCAGTGTACTCGAACATTAACATAGTATGTTCCTCAGATTACTACTGATGGGCATAATCGTACTCACCTCAACCCCTCATCAATCTATCAAGTTCGTCGATATCAACAGCATAGTTTCGTGCTTCTTCGTAGGTAATGGTACCGTTGTGAATCAGGTTAACCAGTGTCTTGTCCATTGATTGCATACCAAACTCTGCACCTGTCTGAATCACGGCTTCTAATTGATGGCTCTTGCCTTCACGGATAATATTCCTAACAGCTGGAGTAGCCACCAGGATTTCTGCGGCTGCAATACGCCCGCCACCAATTGATGGTACGAGTCGCTGAGAACAGATAGCCATGAGGATATTGGCAAGCTGTGAACGGATTTGTGGCTGCTGGTGTGGTGGGAATACGTCGATCATACGATCAATACTCTGTGCCGCTGAGTTAGTGTGAAGTGTAGCGAATACGAGGTGTCCTGTCTCTGCGATAGTAATAGCTGAGCTGATAGTCTCGAGGTCACGCATCTCTCCAATAAGTACCACATCTGGATCTTGACGAAGGCTCGAGCGAAGTGCTGCTGAGAATGAGTAGGTATCGTAGTGTACTTCTCTTTGGACAATAACAGATTTTACAGACTTATGCGTAAATTCGATTGGATCCTCGATAGTAACAATATGGGTAGCACGTTCGTGGTTAATCTTGTGGACAAGCGCGGCCAGTGAGGTTGACTTACCAGATCCAGTTGGTCCGGTGACTAAAACAAGGCCTCTTGGGTAGTCGGCAAACTTATTTACAATTGGCGGCAGCCCTAGTTGTTCGATACTTAATATTTCGTTTGGAATGAGACGAAGAGCGGCAGCTAAGTTGCCCCTTTCGTGAAACGCGTTCACACGGAATCGTCCTAGATCACCGAAAGCAAAGGAGAAATCAAACTCTTTATCTTTGAGCAGTATCTGTTTTTGATCTTCGTCGAGAATAGCAAAGATAAGCAACTCGATGGTTTCCTCGGTAAGAGGCTGCGTGCCGTTGACTGGCAATAGTGAACCGTCAACACGTAGCATAGGCGGCAACCCAACTTGCAAATGAAGATCGGACGCTTTTTTCTTGATGACTTCCTCGAGTAATATTTCGATTCGTGGTTGCATGGTTCCCTACCCTATTTCTGCCTTATTTAGGCGCTATCTGTGGCCGCAACACGGTTGACTTCGGCCAATGTGGTTTGTCCTGTTAAAGCTTTTAAGTACCCGTCTTCGCGCATAGTAATCATTCCCTCTGCGCGTGCTGCCTTTTGTATTTCAGCACTGGTGGATCGTTTAAGGATAAGATCCTGAATGGGTTCACTAATCTCGAAAACTTCGTAGAGCCCCATTCTACCCTTATACCCACCCGGAGTATCGGGAGCATCATTGCCCTTGAATAAAGTATAAGCGTTTTGACCCTTAAGTGGCAAGTTATCATAGCCTAAATCTTCTGCTGCTTTTTTGCGATCTGCATCAGTGGCCGGGAGTAGCGCACCAAGCGTTGCCTGAATGGCTGCGGTTTCTGTCTTATCGGACTGATACGACGTCTTATTCTCGCTGATACGACGTACCAAGCGTTGCCCAATAACCGTATGTACAGTGCTGGCAATCAGGAACGGTTCGATACCCATGTCGAGTAGACGTGGCAGAATTCCAGCAGCAGAGTTGGTGTGAAGTGTACTGAAGACAAGGTGCCCCGTGAGCGCTGCTTGCACCGCAAGCTGAGCGGTCTCTTTATCACGGATCTCCCCTACCATCACAACATCAGGGTCTTGACGAAGGATGGAGCGAAGGCCATTAGCGAAAGTCAGTCCTACTTCGGCATTCACCTGGATCTGGTTAATGCCTTGCATCTTATACTCAACGGGATCTTCGAGCGTAACGATGTTAACGGTGTCGCTCTTGATCTCTTGTAGTAGCGCATAGAGTGATGTGGACTTACCGGAGCCTGTTGGTCCACTGGTCAGGATCATGCCGTTTGGTTGCTCAAGTGCCTTCTTGATAGTTCGCAGAGCACGTCCATGGTAACCCATATCAGACAGGTTAAGGCTGGTGCCACTTTTATCGAGTAAACGGATGACTACTTGCTCACCCCAAACCACAGGGCTAATCGATATACGGAGGTCAATGGAATGGTTATCTACCATAATTGCAAAGCCACCGTCTTGCGGGATACGATGTTCGTCAATCTTTAGGTTCGACAAAATTTTGATACGCGATACCAGCGCAGCTTCGGTGCTCTTGGGCAATTTCATAATCTCGCGTAGAACACCATCAATACGTGCACGAATCTTGAGCATCTTCTCGAGTGGTTCGATATGTATATCACTAGCTCGGTTCTTGGCAGCATACTCGAGTATGGTTGATAGCGCCTTGCTGATCGGCGAGTCCTGGACGATAGTCTGAACATTATCTTTCTTGGTATTTGTCGCTTTTTTATCAGCTGCTTCTTGCCCAGCAGCTAACTCTGCGGAATCATTAAGATCCCCAACCATACGACTATCGAGCCGCTCCATATACTGTTTGAGAATACGCTTGATCCCTACTTCACTCGCTGAGTAAACCTTGAGGGGTCGGCCAATTTTGTTAGCTAAAAAGTCGGCTGCCTGCACGTTATCAGCGTCGAGCATGGCAACCACCAAGCGATGCTGCATTTCACCTAGTGGCACCGCCATGTAGCGCTCGGCTATCTCCTGAGGTAAGAGTGCCAATACATCTGCGTCGATTCTTGCATCACTAAGGTTTACGTACGGAACCTTAGTGATTTTTGCCGTCGTTCGGGTGAGATCTTCTTCGCTTACGCCCCCATCACTAATGAGTAGACTAAAGATCGGCGTACCTTCGGCGTCTGCTTGTTCGTGCAAATGCTCTAAGGCCTCACTTGTTATTAAGCCCTGCTCAACAAGATCATCTTCTACTTGTTTTTGCGTGGTGGTTGATAATACGCTCACGTTGCATTACCAGGCATTTCTACTGAGCTGTGCCATTGAATGGGACATTGTTAGCGTTATCACCGATTTGAATAAGCTTGGTTGGGTTGATGGAATTCTTATTGAAGTACTTACTATCAGAGGCAGGCGTATTAAATTCTGCCGATATAGGATCAACAGTCTCTGCTTGCTGTAGTTTATCTTGCTTAGGCGTAATCAGAACTCCAGATATAACAACTGAAAGCACGCCACTAATAATGGCTACGACTGCAAAGAGTGCTATGTCTTTTTGTTTCATACTACTGTACCGCTTCCTTCTTAATCGTCAGTGTTTTTTCTGGCTGATAGTATGTCTTTGCATCGATCTGCATCTTCATACTAGCGGCTCCCCCGCTCAGCGATATCTTCTGAATGGCAAATGGTCGTATTGACCTCTCGAATACCGATATAACATCCTGAATTGATTGATACGACCCGGCAACACTCAACTGGAATGGAATCTCTAGAGGAGCAAGCGTCGGAGATTGACTAGGAGCTGACTGTGCAACCTCATCATCTGTTCCTGTAATGCTGTCAATCTTGAGACCTCTGTCCGTCACAATCTTCTCTAGGCTTGACGTTAGTGCCGGGAAGTCATACTTGCTTGGTAATGCATCGAGTACCAGTCTTGCGTTATCCCCATCTTTTTCACCAGACCCACTTGGGTTGCCACCGAGCATATTCTCTGGCTGACTTACAAACGCTTTATAACTTGTTGCAAGGTTAGAAACAGATGCTAAGTTGTCTTCGAGCTGTTTATTGGCTGTTTTTTTCTTGTCTATTACACGCGCTTGGTAACCTCGTTGTGTCCATAAAGCCTTTGAAGAGACAAGCGAGAATATGGTAACAAACACTGCAGCTGCGACAATGCCGACAACCGTTGCCTGTGATTTATTGATCTGTACTCTCTTTGGTGAAAAGTTTGTATTTGCCATGGTGTTTTCCTATTGCTTCTTCTCTGGTAGTGCTTTAAAAAGATCGACGGGCTTCTCTGTCTCTGAACGAGTAGAGATTTGTTTCGGTACAGTGAACACAACATTGTTATTGCTGTTGAATATCAGCGGATCGAATGTAATCAAAATGCTATACGTAGCTTCTTTCTCGGTTCGAGAAAAGCTCGACAATACGACGCTTGGGAATGGCTTCTGAGCTGCAGGTGCTTCCGCAGTATTGGCGGTGGCGGAGTCAGAATAGGTAGTAAACTTGAGTGTATCTACAAACTTGTTCACGGTACTGAGGGTATCGGCGTTGCCGGTCAATGTCATCGTCTTAGTAGCATAGTCAACTTCAAGCTTTCCAATACTAACCTGTGCTGGCGTAACCTGTGCCATGTACGTAAAAAGTCTGCTCGTCACAGGCTTTTGAGCATGAAGATCCGAGAGGCTATTCAGTTGATTCTGGATTGTTAAAACTTTATCGAGGTCTGGTTTACTCTTTAGTTCTTCTGTCTTTACATTAATTTCGTCACTAAGGTCATCGATGTTATTTTTTTGGAAAACGTGCACCGACATAAACAGCATCACAAAAATAAACAAAGAAGATGCGGTAACCAAGAAAGCCACGACAATGGCTGTCCGCTTCATGCGTGCCGCTTTTATATACTGTTGTTTTACATCTGGTAGGAGGTTAAACTGGATCATATATCACGCTCCGCAAGCCCGGCTGCTACACCGAAGTGATTTGATGCAGCAAGTAGTTCATTTTGTCTATCTGCCGGGAACGAGACGTTTCTCCAGGCATTACCAATTTCTACGTTTAGCCCGAACTTATTGGCTACGTAAAGCGGAAAATCTGGTAGTGCTGATGCGCCACCGGTCATGATGATTCGCTCAATCTTTACATCTGGGTAGCGTGTTTGGAAGAACTTAATGGATTTATCCATTTCGGTGATTAGAATGTCGATAGTACCGATGATAGCGTTATAGATTTGCCCCTCGAGCTTGTCTTTGCTGAGCCCGAATTTATTTACAAACTGTTGTGCCTGCTTATCATCGATATTCAGGTTCTGAGTTGCAGCACGAATAATCGCCTCACTTCCAGTAGGAATCGAGCGAGCGAGCCGAGGTGCGCCTGCCATACACACGACCATATCTGTTGCCTTGTTACCAATATCAATCACCATCTGGGGTGCAGTCGTATCGAACGGTATAACTGCCCTACTAAGTGCCATGTGATCTGGTTCGAAGGCGATGACGTTCAGGCCTATTGATTCTAAAATATCCAACCTACTCTCAATAAATGAGTTGGTAACGCTTGTGAGCAACACCTCGATCTTGTCTTTATCTTTAGCAGAATCGCCCAGTACTGCCCAATCGATCTTTGATTCGGCGAGTGGTGTCGGAATCAGTGAATCAGCCTGGTATTTAATGGTCTTAGTTATCTCATCAGCACTGAGGCGGTCAATGTCTACCACTGTGGTAAATACACGTTGGCTAGGTAGCCCAACAGCGACGTTTCGTGTCGTAACCTTGGACTGGTCGATAAGATCCTTGATGGCTTGAGCTAACTTTTGCTGATCAACTTTAGATTCACTGAGCGCAATGTTTTGCTCTAATGGCACGAACGCATATTTAACGAGCGCCTTCGATTTACCAGAGTTGTGTAGCTCGACGAGCCTGACTGCTGTTGTGCCGATGTCCAGACCAAAGAATTCAGATATCCCACTCATTATGCTCATATTGCACTGATTATAGCATAAGCACTACGATGTTCTGCAACACTAATTGCAAAATTATTCCGGTGAACTACTAGTCTGCTTATCCAGATGTAGCCCTACAGGATCGGCGGAAGCTGAGTATAGTATTGGTACTCACGATCAGCCCTAACGCTGCCCCCACTTGTAGGTGGTGAATCGGCTATATAGAGGCTTGGGTTAAAATTGAACACCTCTGCGGCACACACACTTGATTTAGGCTGACCCGCTGTGCCTGTTGCACAGATACTGTTTGGCCCACCATATGGAGTATCGCTAAGCGCATTACGAAGCGATCCATAAGTACGCAGCAGTGCCACTTTTTGTGATACGAATGAACCGTTAACAATAAGCTGCCTGCCACATTCGGTATACAGATCTTTTACAGGAATCTGAGCAGAACCATTTGTACAAGTGTAGATCGCCCCACTACCTGGTGTGGCATTTGCTTGTGAAACGTACACACCATCGAGACGCGTAACACTTTTATCAATATAGATATTACCCTTAGCAACAAGGTAAAAACTAGGAATGGAAGCTTTGTTGGCCCAAGGACCGGAACTCATTGATATATTCCCTGTTATTATTACATCACCGTTAACATACCTATATACATGCGAGCCAGCTCCAACATTGGTAGTACCGATTGTTACTGGACCTGGTGTAGCGGTTGCTGCGCCATCGGCGAAGTAATCATGTGTACATCCGCTGGTACTGAAGCTAGTGAACGTAAGTCCACTCGGCGCAGTTGGTGCGCTTGACCGAAGCGATGCGCTAGAAAAGCCACTGATTGCACCAAGTGCATAGGCTGCAAACTGCACACTTCCGGAGCCCTTAGACGACGCACTGGTCGTTATACCTGCAGCCGTATTACACGAACCACCTTCGAAACCACCACCAGCTTTCACGTCATTGCCATAGAATGATACGTAAGGTTTGTTTGCCACACGATCACAGTACGATCGCGAAACAGAACCTCCTGAGCCAGCAATCACTGCCCCCGTATTTCTATTCACCCGTCCTGTCCCCGGATTGAGAGTAACAACATAACAAACCTGGTCACCCGCCGTCAGATTACTGACAGTTTTTGACTCATTAGGGAATGTCAATCCGCCCGCACCTACGTTATATACGGCATCGGCCGGTGAGCCTAAGTCTGTGTCAGGTTGGCCGGTCCGCTTAAGAACGTACTTCCTACTAACGGTAACCCCATTAACAGTCGGAGTTGAACCACCAACCCCCATATTACTAAATGAAACACTCGTTGGATCTTCGGTGTCTGGAACGAAGTCTGTCTTGCCTGAAGGGGTAAGTGAGAATGGTGTGCCACAATTAGGAACATCGACCGTAACGTTTCTTATCTCCCAACTAACAGCATTACCTGCTTGATCTTTGTTCAGGAAGTAAACGAAGAACGTTCTCGGTCCGCTCGTAGCAAAGTCGATGTACGGTGTGATATCGAAATTAAACCTGTGTGGTGTATTTCCTGTTACCGGATAGATGGCATTAACATCTGGGCTCGGCTGATTTGCCGTAATGCTAGCGAGGCCCCATCCACTTCCTGCCGGGCCATCCAGCCATATATCAACCCGAAGTGGTGCGCCCGGAGAGTCCTCGTCCCATGCCCAGCCGGTAATGGCGTTACAGCTCCCGTTAGCGTCTATACCAATAGTTGGCGGTTTATCGCTCACCGTAATATGCATATCGAGCGAGGCTCCACCGGTGCTTCTACAAGCATCAAAATCGTAATAATTACCCGGCGTTCTGAAGTTTACGTCACCAGGATTGGTAACACATTCATAACTTCCGTTACGTCGCTGGTTTATCTTTTTGTCGACAGTGTCGATATGAATATCTCTAGTCGAGGTAATCGGACCGCCAAAGTCATAGGTAAACGGCTTGGAAACCATCGTCCATCTACTGTTGTATGCACCGTATGGCACGATGATTGTCCCTGTTACCAAACCTGGGATATTCGGGTTAGAGCTAAGGTTAACAAAGTTTGTGCCAATCCTACCCGTAGCCACGTCACCGTTACTATTTAGTCCGCGGCTACAAATGTAAACTAGGTAGTTCATCTGTAAGTTGACACTTGTGGAACCGTATGGCACTTCGGCGGAGGTCGCCAAGCTGTTTCCTTGTAGCGACAGCCACGATGTCTGAGCGGCTTCGTTGGCAGTACCATCACAAGCACGCATTTCGAGGTTCTTCCACCAAGGAATATACCATGGGTCATCTACGGCGGCGGCCGATGCCCTACCTGGACTAAAGATAAACACCCCAAGCGTTAATGCAAAGACAACAATAAAGAATGTGGTAATCTTCAGTTTCATTTGTTCTCACCCAGATAAATCACATTGCTTTTCCCTGTTGTCTGTTTTTCGAGGAATACAACACTGCCGAGCATTACTTCAGTTTTTTCGTTCGGCTTTACTTGTTGCATGAGTTTGTCATAGTACAAGCGAGCATTCTTAGGATCAGAAATATTGATGTAGTACTGCGTAAGTATTAGGTTGCAAGCCGAATCTTTATCGAAATCTTTGGTACCGAGTATTTTCTTGACGATAGGTTTTAGTTCCTGGTTCTTTGCGGCGCCAAGATATGGGCTTGCCTGCATGCTAATGCCCTTACTGCAAGCGTTAGGATTGGCTATTGGAGCATTCCTCCCTTGATAGTAAGCATACCCGCCTGCACCAAGGAGAATCACGAGCAGTAGGAGTAAAAACTTAAAAACTTTACGTTTTTGATGAGGTTTTTGGGCAGGTTGAACTGCGCCAGTTTGTATAGAGGATCCCTTGACCATAGCACTTTTTTTGAAAAGCTTCATATTACATCAAGTTTATCATACCTCTAACGCTTACGTTGTAAATTTACTTATATCTTTGTGGATAATATTTTATCCCTGATATCTGTTGTGGAGAGCACAGTAAGTTTATATATCAACATGGTCAGAACCGAAGCTAGACACTAACCTGATATCCACAAAATTAAAAAAGGACTTGGTAGTCACTTTTTAAACGATTAAGATTTTGAATACTAAGTTAATTTATCAGTCCCAGATAACTCGTGCGCCACCGAACCGCTTTCTCTTAGCTTCTAGCTTCTGTCCCCGTGCTCTTCGTAGGGATTGCATCATTGCACGTGCTCCAGCCCCATCATATTCGTAATCGCTATAATCCGCTGAGCCCATACTTAGAATGGTCCGCTCGCCAGGTCTTAGTGGCTGCGAGACTGAATGCCATGCCCCATAAGAGCCCCCTTCTACTAGAACCAGCCGACCAGGTTTTGTGAGTATGGCGTGAACTCGTTTGTCTTGCCCCATATAGTAGAAGTTTGCTTCGTTCGTGAGTGTCAGCACAGCGACAATTCCTGCACTATCATCATCAATATGCCATTCAAGATCCTTTCCCGCAGGATAAACAGCTACATTAGCCGTCCCGGCATCTTGCTTCCAATCAGCAATACGTTTCCTTTGAGGACTATCGACAGCCAATAAGGCAATTGTGAGGTTTTTAAACTCCATTGAGGTAGGCGTAGATACATCGTATTGCCTCATGCGTCCAACCGGGTCTAGATTCCAGTCATCTGGGGGCAATTCCTGAGCAAGCTGTTGAGCAAGCCCTACTGATGCCTCTTCTGTAACTATATCCATGTAGCCAGCACCTACATCTTTGACTCGCTCTAGAGTAGTATTGAAATCTGCCTGTAACGCTTCTGTAGCTTCAGGGAAATGAAAGCTTGAATTAGGGTTTTTTTCTGCAGACATAAGATTAGTATATTATCATACTTATGGATATTTGTCAATTCTATCTACCTCTGTTAGAATATGTGTATGAGTACTCTTCAAATTGGTATGATGACTTTATAACCCAACTACCTTTTGAACTAAAACTGACCATGCCACCGACCGACAAAGGTGGTCGTGGCTACTCCGATGAATTCGTTGCCAAAGCCGTTAAAGAGTTAGAATCTTATACTCGTACACATACTCAATCCGAGTAGAGCCGTGCTGTTTGACGACGTTCTCCTCTGTCGGGTAGGTATGACCGTGTAACAACACTTTTGGCTGTTCACGTTCAATATAATCTCGCAAAGCATTAAAACCTTGATGAGCTACTTCTTCCTCGTCATTTATGCCTCTAGGCGGACAATGGCAGAGGAAAACATCTACTTTTGGAAAGTTAGCCATTAGCTGAGAGGCTTCTTCCTGAGTACACATTATTGCGTCAGGATTTTCTTTATAACGAACACAACCTTGAAAGCCACCGAATCGTAATCCTTTATAATCCCAAACCTTAAGGTTCATGTCCCAAATACCTAAATCAGACATATATGTACCACTATCGTGGTTGCCATATACACCTATCTTGGGAATTGTGGTTACTTGCTCAAGTTGCAGCAAGTCTTCACGAGTCAAATCGCCTAAGGTTACAATAAGTTCAATGTTATTCTGCTGAACGACTTCTTGAATATCTATTTTTGGTCTTCTATCGGCAATGGCAAGTACGTTCATGCTTGGTATTATAGCCGAGATGACTTAAGTCTTTTTAACTGGTTTTGGATAAAGTTCTCTGTTCTTAACACACATGGCTACAAATGACTTTTCTTCTGGGTCTTCACCCGTGATTCTGTCAGTAACTTCTTTGTTCAATTTGAGTGCAAATTCACTAATCTGGTGTCGCACCATGTACTCACGGAAGACATAGTCTTTCGCTTTACTGCTGCCGTGCTTGTGCTTTTCAAACATATCAATCCTACAATAATCAAGCACTCTTTCTTGAGCCAATAGAGCTTTGAGCTGTCGGTAATCAAGCTCAGGATCGTTAGAAGGCTCATATTTTTTTAGTAAGCTTTCGGCTGTCTTTAATTCTTCAAATGGATTTGTCATTGATATTACCTTTCTATTACCAGCTTATCATTCACTTTTTTAATGGTACCACGGTTGGCAAGGTGCTTTTCGGCAATAACTTGGTGCTTGTGACCAGTACGCATATCGTCGCTAAATTCTGTGCCAAGCACTTTGGCATAATCAATGTAACCTTCACTTTCAGGCTTAATAGCTGCCTGTAGCTCTGCTGTTAGTTCTGTATGGTCGCCACGATGTAGTGAAGCAAAGTTCTCAAGACGAACTTTCTTATCATCATATAGCAGTATTCCTGCTGGCTTGTACTGGCTACGAGCCATTACTTTGAGCCAAGCTTCAGCGTCTTTACGAGGTGCCACAAAGTACATATTCTCCACTGGTATCTCCACGTTGCCAGCAACTTTCTCAGCTTCATCAAGAACTGCTTCATATTGTTCCCAATCTTGCCGACTATTGCCTATTAGTCCTTTGATATTTTCGCCATTCAGCTCGTCAATAATTGCAGAAAGCTCTTTGTCCGCAAATTGCGTTCCCTTTAAGCGGCCTGTATCTATTGCAGCTTGTAACCATACGGCGGCAACTGGTATCTCATTATCAATTTGCTGCAATAAGTCTGGGTCCAGACGAATCTTGCCAACCTCGTCTACTGAATACAGTTCACGTAATTGGTCTTGGTACTCTGGCTGAGCAAGTAAACCACGCTTTGCCTGATAAAGCATTGGCTCATCACGAAACTGTCTGTTTTCCTCTTTTTCCCACATACTGACCGAGAACATATTGTCAAAAACTGAATTAGTTTCACCAAACATACCGGGATTACGATACAACTCAAACTGTGTTTTAGCGTCATAAAACTCACTTGCGTCTACTTCCGCAGAAATCTGCAAGACCTCGTTCGGTGCAGGTCGTGATGGTACTGCAAGCTGCATTGTATCGCTTAAAATGGCTTCAGGTGCTGCCAAAAAACCAGCCATGTGGTATCTGTCTCCTGGTAGAGCGTCAATACCGTTCATACTCCACGATACACCTTCAAAACCAGAGTTACGCCGAATCATTCCCTTTTCACGGCCTTCTGCTTTAGCTGCCGCCTCTTCACGTTCGTATAATGCTTTTGCATTCGCTAAGACACCCGAATCTAGTATCTGGACTAGTTGCTCTGTGCCAGTGCCATGATATACAAAATTACCAGAAGGAAAATCATGTGATAGCTTTCCTAATTCAGCTTCGGTAAGAGTTGTAATGTCAACCGTTCGCTCAAGTAGCATTTCAATCTCGTTTTTTTCTGTTGAAGCTTCTACTTTATGGTTGCCGATGTATTCACTTATGGGGTCTTTGAATAGGCGTTCTTGTTCTTTACGCTTGTCCCTAATTGCATCAAGATAGCCGTTACGTTTGAGCTCCTTTACTGCACCTGCGGTTGCTTCTTCCTCGGTGTAACCATATCCTTTCTTTTGTTCAACTGCGAATGCTAAACGCTCGTCTGCACCCTCGCCCTTATCAGCCCGCCAAACGCCACTTTCTGTAGCTCTTTGCTTAACATCTTCCAGCTTAGGAGCAAGTTCCTCATCAGGAAGCATATAAGGCTTAATACCCTCAACTTCGGCTTTTAATCCCTTCACTTGGTCTCCTAGTCGTGTAGCTTCACCTTCAGGCATAGCGTAGTCGCTGAAATACGGATAAACGTCCAGCATTTGGGCTGCCATTTCTTGCGGTGATTTAGGTACTGTTTCCATAATTAAAATTATAACTTTTTATTTTTGCTTTACTGTCTAGATTGTAGCATAATAAGCTTTATATGTCAACAGGGGTTTTAGACTAATATCGTCAGATATGAAACTTACATTAACTTTAACGAAAAACGCTCCTAGACCCCTCTCTGTACCTCTAGAACACAGCCAAAACCCGTTCATGGTAACACTGATTCTTATCAAGAGTATCGTCGGATATGATTTTTCCCAGTATTTTGACACCTTAACGCCGTTTTTTCGTTGCAGATTACCGCCATTTATAGACACTATCTGTATTGAAATCATGTACACGGAAACTAGTTGAGCTAAGGATATGTACGAAAATTAAAACTTACCTTATTGGCGTTGTCCTGTGCGGTAGCTATGCTATCTGCAAATAGTGGTTCAGACTTTAAATACTTGTAATAAGTAGACCTCGAAATGCTAACAAATTTACAACTGTCACTAACGTTGTAGTTACGCTGAATATAGAATGCTAACTTGTCTACGGTTTTCATGTTGAATTTTGGTGGTCGCCCAACGGCATTCTTGATTGCCATAATAACTCCTTTTTGTCTGTCAAAACTACTACTCTAATTATGACAGATAAGGTACAGGTACAAGCGTCTGGCTTAACAGCTACAAAATCACCTATAATGTTATCTAATTATGGGTGATCCAAAACAACCATCAAAAGCCAACGATTATGCAGTAGCAAAATCATTGAATGAATACGCAAGCAAAGTAATAAACATTTTTAGCCTGTACCAAATTGTTGTTCACAGCCCAGACTTCGACCTAAAGGAAATTAACCGTGTGTATGTATTACTGGTGAACGAGCTACAAGAATTGTATAAGCGAAACACTGAGTTAGCTAACATTAAATACGAACCAATATGGCAGCAGATTGATTATATCCATGCGGCATACGATGTCCAGAAATTCCTAGAAAGATTATACGAGAGCAAGGAAAGCCCTGTTAAGTACATCAAAAATCCTAGCAAGTACATTGATTACCATATAGCCGAGATAGATAGACTATGCATAATCGCCGATAAGGATACTCCTGACTTCTCGCCAGAACAAAAGAAACTAATTGGACTCGTTCAAGTCGTACTAGATAAATATAACAAAATAGTGGTTGAAGAAGCCCTGAAAAGGCATGAAGAAGCAGGTGATGAAGAAGAAACTCGACAGCCACGAATGTGGTACATACCTGAATTTACCCTAACATATAAATTAGACGGCTCAATCTTAGTGAATGACGCACTTAAACTGAAGAAGGCACATGTTGATTCGGTATTAGACCAGCTAATGGAACAATCCACTAGCAACCCAGACAAACTATTTAAGCCCAACATTGATAAGACGGCACGTAACATCAGTACGGTGTTAAGTAGTGCGGGCTTTACGCCAACGCTTAGAGCATTATTCTTCCCCACGATTAGGGAAGATAAACAAATTGTCTTCCGTCCAAAAGTAACCCGTGATGAGGCAATGGCCGAGAAAATCGACATTTATGAATTCGAAGCAGAACTAGCACGGGCGGGGGCTAAAACAACTCTTTGGCCTGATGAGCTACTCATTGAGTGGGGCTTTCTTGCACCAGATGAACCAGAGTGAACCGAATTGAACTTCAATTGAACCACTTTTATACAACATAAAACCGATTCAACGACTATTGCTCCTGCTTGAAATATCCTCGATGTAGGTTCGCAGGAATCCACCGACTTAATAGCGAACTCGTCGGTGCTCCATAAACCTAAGGACAATAACAATGAAAGACTTTAAGAAAGAAAGTCACGACCAAAATAAACAGAATGGCTCGGAACACACAAATAGTGCTCATGGCCACCAAACACCGATTAACGATTCAACTTCTCAGATGAGAGTTGCGTCTAAAATCGAAATAACAATCACACGTCAGCAGCTTAGTACGGCCAAGTGGCTTTTTGAGCAAGCTGGCAAGCAAAAGCCAAGCTGGTTACGTCAGAAATTCTACGTTAATCAGTATCGTCGTAAATGTTTGAATGTTGAGCTTATGGAAGCACAGCTAGACCGTGTGTTTTGCAACCGCTACCGCAATACAGATGAGTGGTACGACCTGTTGCACAAGCTGTGGCATGACATCAATGGGGGTTCGTCATGCATATAGACTTTAGCCACAACTACCCAGAGGTTAGTAAGCGTGATAACGGTACGTACTTCGTCAAACTTCACTTCCCAGACGTAGGTCTCTATGTAAGTGGCATACGTGTCATACCGTCAAAACTTCAAGAGGGCGAGTATGTTGTCTATAAGCCAGCAATACTTAACGCCAATGGGGACTGGAAGACCAACTACGAATACGACAGTTCGAGCGAACTGTTGCAGTTCTTGAAAGAGCTGGCACTGAAAGCAGTAGATGAGTTCGACAACGCTTCAGAAGTCTTTGAAGATATTGAGGACATGGATATTGAAGCAGAGCTAGGTAAAGCCATTGATGAAATGGAGGGTAAGTCTTTCTAAATCTCACATAAGAGTAACCTATTTGATTACTAGACCTATTAGATAACTAATTCTGTATAGATAACTATTTAACCTATAGGATTACCAAGAACTATGAGATAGCTAGTACTAATAGATAGCTAACTAACCTATAGGATTACTGTTTATGAGATAGATAAGACTTAGAAGATATGCCATGAAAAGAAAGGAAGCATCTAGCCCGCAAAAAGAACCGACGGTTGAATACATAGTCGTGGAAGACGAATCCAACATCTTAGACGAGATATTTAACAAACTATTTGAACAGGTAGAAAAGGAGATTAGATAACGAATATAACAGATTAACATTGACAATTACTTACAAATAACTAATAATGGAGATACAATGGTTGACTATAAATTTCATACAGTACAGGAAGTAGCAGACATACTGCAAATCCACTGGCAGAGCGTACTCACTTACATTAAAAGCGGAAAGTTAGAAGCCGTTAAGCTTGGCAGAGGCTACCGCATTAGTGAAACCGCCTTGCAGAAATTTATAGCCAACCACTCCACAAGGAGAAAGCAATGAAAAAAGCAGCAATTTATATGCGTGTCAGTACGGCACAGCAAGAAGAAGAACAAACAATCCAAAGCCAAGAGATGGAGCTACTTGCTCGAATCAAAGAAGACAAAGATGTCCACCTACTACCAGAGTGCATATACAAAGACGAGGGTTGGAGTGGAGCAATTATTGAGCGACCCGACCTAGACCGTATGCGTTCAGACGCACGGGATAAAAAGTTTGATGTCCTCTACTCTTACGACAGAGGACGTGTGTCACGTAAATTTCTTCATCAAGAGATTATTTTAGAGGAACTACGTGAATGTGGAATTGAATACATAAGCCTACATGATATTAACGGGCAAACCAGCGAAGAAGTGATGATGGGCAGTGTAATGGGTATCTTCCACGAATATGAGAGGGTTAAAATTACCGAGCGTATGCGTCTTGGTAAAGTCCGCAAAGTTCGTGAGAACAAGAAGCTCTTAGGCTACCAGCCTAAGTATGGCTATGACTATCACCTACGCATAAAATCAGGTGAAGACGCTCGTGACGGATACTTCTCTATCAACAAGGCTCAAGCCAAAGTTGTTAAACGGATATTTGAGTGGATCGCTTCGGGTATGTCTAAGCACGAAGTGAAGCGTCAACTATTCGAACAAGGCATTACCCCACCTAAAGGAAAGCGTGAACAATGGAGTGGCGGAACACTTGACCGAACGGTCAGAGATACCACCTACAAAGGTATTCACTACTATAACAAGAGTGAATCTGTACCTACAAAGAACCCACAAAATCCTGAACAGAAGTATCGCAAAGTGATTAAAGGTAGCCGCAAACGCCGTCCTATGGAAGAGTGGCTAAGCGTAGAAGTGCCAGCAATCGTTAGCCCAGAGCTATTTGATAAGGTTCAAGTACAGTTAGCACTCCATAAGAGAGTCAACACACGAAATAACAGCAAAAATCAGTACCTTGTGGCTGGCTTGGTGAATTGTGTATGCGGAAAAGCCCGTACTGGTGACCCTGCCAACAAAGGAAATCTATACTATCGTTGCACTGACAGGCTTAGTAAGTTTCCTCTGCCTCGCCAATGCTACGAGCACGGTATCAACGCACCTGTGTTTGACGCATTAGTCTGGAACAATATAAAAGCTCTACTCAGTGACCCTTCACTAGTCATCAAGCAAGCGGAACGCTGGCAGAAGTCCTCTTCCCCACTAGAAAGCCAGCTAGTAGCACTTAAAAAGCGTCTCAAGAGCTTAGATGATGAGGAACGCCGCTACACTAAAGCCTATGGTCAGGGAGTAATGTCAGAACGTCTGTATAAGGATAACTTTCACGAAACCAATACCAAGCGTGCCGATATAGTATCTGAGATGTCAGGTATTGAAGCAGAACTTGTTAACAAGCCTGTTATTCCAGTGGAACAACTGATTGACGGCGTGCTAAAATTAGTACAAAGTCTAGATTTTGCAGATAAGAAATCTGTTATAAGAAAACTTGTAACTAAAATAGAAGCAACTAAGCAGGAGGTCACTATATGGGGTCGTATTCCAATTCCAGCGACAGAACAAGTTGGGTACTATGCTAACGATAGCAACGGGTACTTTACAAAACAACTACATGAATCTAACTTTTCAGACCAGTTGTCAAATCATCTGTCAAAAGACGGAAAGGTTGGTTTAAATGCTTTCAATAGGAATTGTTGGACTGCCTAACGTTGGCAAATCTACCCTCTTTAATGCCCTGACGGATGCAGAGGTATTAGCTGCCAACTACCCTTTTGCAACCATCGAGCCAAACACTGGTATCGTACCGGTACCTGATGAGCGGCTTCAGAAGCTGCGCGATCTATACAACGCCCAAAAAGTTATCCCTGCCACGGTAACATTTGTTGATATCGCAGGACTCGTTGCTGGAGCATCCAAAGGTGAAGGACTAGGAAATCAGTTCCTGAGCCACATTCGTAGCACCAATGCAATTGTGCATGTAGTACGGGCTTTTACTGATAACGACATCATCCACGTTGATGAACAGCACGATCCAAAAAAAGACATCGACATTATTAATACTGAGCTGGTGCTGGCAGATATCCAAACGCTAGAGAAACGGCTCCCCCGCCTAGAGAAAGAGGCCCGGGCGAACACAAAATTAAAACCAATTGTTGAGTCGTATCAAACCTTACTAACCGGATTAAATGACGGACGTCTTGCCAGTGAGCTTGGCATTAACCCGGAACATATTGCAGACCTGCAACTTATAACAGCCAAACAAGTAATTTACGTGTTCAACGTAGATGAAGACACACTTATTGATAAGGAAAGACGAGACAAACTCAGCACAATTGTAGCACCATCAAAAAGTTTGTTTATCTGTGCAAAGCTGGAAAGCGAACTTCGAGGGCTAGACGAAAATGATCGCACCGAGATGCTAGAGAGCTATGGACAGTCCGAATCAGGACTGGTGCAACTGATTCATACTGCCTACGACATATTAGGACTACAAAGTTACCTAACTGCTGGCGAAAAAGAAGTTCGTGCCTGGACAATCAAGAAAGGCTTCACTGCCCCGCAAGCAGCTGGCGTGATTCATGGGGACTTCGAACGAGGGTTTATCGCTGCCCAAATTATTGATTATGAAGACCTCATTACCGCGGGCTCTGAACAAGCTGCCAAGGCAAACGGAAAAGTACGTACCGAGGGCAAAACCTACATCATGCAACCCAACGACATCGTTGAATTTCGTTTTAACGTCTAGTCCTGGTCTAGAAAGAAGTCCTGCTGTGCTTGATCAAACAATGCTTGTGCAGAAGCCACTGCTTCAATATCTGTAGGACCTATGGGGCCAGTGCTATTCATTCCGTTTCTGCCCGGTTCTTTTGTTGTATGATAAATAGCCCCTGAGGCAGTTACGCTATACCCGTGTGAACCGCCATCTTCCTGACTCTCGGTAATACTTACAAGATTTTGGAGGTTACTAACAGTTTTTGGAGCTGGGTCCCATGAACTTGCTGGATCAGCAGGTAAAATAAGTCCGGTAAGCAGTGCATCGCGTCGAATTTCAACTGTAGTTTTATCGGGCCGTCGCAGAAAGATTACATCTTGGCCATCTGCTTGGTCATGACCAACATACAAACCAGGAGTTGCTTTTGCTTTCTCACTTAGGAGTGATACCCCACCAAATGGGTTTTGAACAGTCGAACGCTCTATGCCGAGCACGCCGAATACCGCGCCTCCAAACTTAAAAGGTCGGTCGCCACTCTCCTTTGCATCTTCGAGTTGTGAAAACATATCGTCGACAGTATCGATGATTTTAGCTCGCGCAATTTTGAATTCGGGCGAACGGTCTTTCTCGCCTACTCCGGCCATCATTTGATTAAACTTGTGTGCTTCATTGTTTTTCATAATATGCGTATACATTAGCATTTTATGTCTATTTTGTCAATATGCTAGCGTTTACTTTGCTGGGCCTATTGGGACAGGCTCTTGCCAATTCTGGACCATATTCTGTACGGATTTAATAATGACGTCATGTGGTGGGATAAGGTTATCTTCGTAATAATGATTCACACCCATAAAGTTCTGCACGACATTTAGGCAGGCAATCTCATCCGCAAGTAGATGCATCCGGTCAACGGTATTAACACTAGCGAAAGGTGTGGCAATTATGAGTTGCTTGTACTTGATGGATTTTAGATACAGCATTGCTGAATCAATTGTTGAGTTATCGCCAAGACCATCGGCGACTAATATAACTGTGTGGCCTTTTAACATGTCTCTCTTGATTACACCAAGTCTTCCGAGTAGTCGGTGCATCTTGCTGAGTTTCTCCATCTTTTTCTGCTCGAACAACTGAAAATATTCCATATTGAATTCATCGATCTGGCCTGACGTATATGATTGGTTGTAGCCAAACTGGCCGTCTTGATTTATGTTGGCTACCGACTCCCTCTCGCCGGGCGCGTCTATGCCTTCTGTGAGCAACATACTGATTGGACATTCTAGTATTGCTGCAGCTTGGATGGCAATAACAACTGCCCCATCAGAGAGCGCAACAAGTGTACAATTTAAGCCTTTGTACTTTAATAGTTTGTCGGCTAATTGCTTACCGGCCTCAACACGGTTGGTGAAATACATGCTCTAATTCTACGTAAACATAAGCAGTTCGTCGAGCATAGATGCTTAGGATTTCTTCAATAAGTAGAATCGTTCCCTGTTACCTTTGGCACCCGTGATGTCGGAGTCTGATTTATTGATGATAACGAAGTGATTCCGTGCCCACAATTCAAAGTCTTTTAGGATATCCCGTCTGACTTTCTCGTTCTTTATGACTCCACGGTGAGATAGATTACTCATCTTTGCTTCGAATTGTGGTTTTACCATAGCAATTATTTGCGTGTTCTTAGTGCAAAGCTTTGCAACACTCGGAAGTATGTCACGTAGGCTCACGAATGAGACATCAGCAACCACCACATCAATTTTCTCTGGAGTTTTAAAATTTCGGATATCAGTTTGCTCATGAAGCTCAATCCTTGGGTCACCATGAAGGCTTGGATGCAATTGATTGCTCCCGATCTCTACTGCGATAACCTTATGTGCACCATGGCGTAATGCATACTCGGTGAAGCCACCAGTCGATGACCCCACATCTAGTACGGTAGTGCCCTCGAACGAGACACCGAGTGTTTGGGCAACACTGGCAAGCTTTAGCCCCGCGCGCGACACATACTGCTCTTTGGCAGTAAGCTCAATTGCAGCATCTGGCCAGACAAGCGTCCCCGCCCTCTTTACTACCAGCCCATTAACCAGTATATTCCCCAATTTTATCTGATTCTCGGCTTGGCTTCGCGAGATGACCAGGCCTAGTTCTAGCACGAGGTGATCGAGCCGAATCTTTTGGTTATTCATCTTATTCTTTTACGCGTTCGCGGTATGCACCAGTGCTGGTATCGACATTAATGAGATCACCTTGCTTAATAAAAGCTGGTACTTTTACTGATATTCCGGTCTCGAGCATAGCGTCTTTGAGTACATTACTAGTGGTATCGCCCTTAACAACGTCTTCCGTATAGGTTACGAGAAGTGGCACGTTTTTTGGTAAATCAATATTAATCACACGTCCATCAAAAAGTTGTGCTTGAACTTTGTCGCCTTCTTTTAGGTAGCCCGACTGTTCGCCTAGGATTGAAGATGGAACCTCGAACTGCTCAAATGTTTCCTCTTCCATAAAGAAGAACGTGTTAGCATCGTTGTATAAATACTGAACATTACGGTTACTAACATCGGCATATTCGAGTTGTTCATTCCCTTTGAAGGTCTTCGCTAGCACGCTGCCGTCGATCAAACTTTTTATCCGAACATTGACTATAGAGCCACCACGCCCCATAACTTTCTGGGAATACTCCACGACTCGGTACGGTGTACCATCGAGCTTAAATATTGTTCCTTTTTTGAGATCTGTAATGCTGAGTGCCATATTGTTCCTTTTTTACAGTTTCTGTGTTGCCTGCCGCATATTGTTCGAATGCTGAATAATCTCGTCAATATGGCGATAATCCATAATAGTGTCATCAGTAAATGCTTCAAGGTGCTTGATAACTTGTTTGATACGATTTTCGATCGAAAGCGGATGCTTTTTGGCACGTATGTCTAGGATCAAGTTATCCACTTCACGCGTTAGCGTCTGTGCATGTGCATGTTTTGGCTGATCAAGATAGTTGCGTATCTTGTTTTGGAGCTGTTCTGCCTGTTTTCGAAGCTCATCCATTTGTTTGCCTCAAAAGACTTAATTATTAGCGACGAAAGGCATCAAAGCCAAGTGTCGTGCACGCTTAATAGCGACTGAGAGACGTCGTTGCTGACTCTCAGTAAGTCCGGTTTTTTTGCGTGTTTCAATTTGGCCATACATGTTTACGTATCGCTGTAGTGTCTTATAGTCTTTGTAGTCAAAAAAAGCTACGTCTGTTCGGTGTTTAAATATCTTTGCCATATAATTTCCTTAAAATTAGTTTAGAACGGGATGTCTTCGAGGTTAATCGGCTCGTCACCGATGTCTTCGATCACAACATCATCAGATTTCTTTGGTGCTGCTTTTTTTGGAGAGCTACTAGCGGGTGCGTCGGTTGGTTGACTGTAGCTGCCACCCTCTGGATTTTCGCCTCGTCCGCCCAGGAATGTGACATCCTGCGCGTTAACTTCTACCTTACTTCGCTTCTGACCATCACTCTCCCACGATCGACTTTGCAATCTTCCATTTACGAGTACTGGTCGACCCTTGGTTACATACTGTGCTACACGCTCACCCAGTGGCCCCCAGGCTACAACATCGATATAATCGACTGCTTCTTGCCAGTTACCATCAGAACCCTTGAAACTACGGTTCAAGGCTAGGCTAAACGTACAAACGCTCTGTCCACTTGGTATTTGCCGTACTTCAGGGTCTCGAGTGAGATTCCCCATCAAAATTACTTGGTTAAATGATCGTGCCATGTATGCACCCTCCTTGTAGGATCTATGTCCTTTTTAATTTATTGTACTTCTACCCTACTGCTACGACTCTGAGTCGTCAAGCAGCGCATTCTCGCTTTTCCCTACTATCTACTCTTCTTCAGTTTCGCGATCTTCGTCTGATCGGCCTCCATGAGACAAACCTACGGTTTTTCTCATCGCGCGGGCAAAATGGAATACATTTTGTCCGGCTGCTCTTTTCCCTACTATCTACTCTTCTTCAGTTTCGCGATCTTCGTCTGATCGGTCGCCGCGTTCTGCTGCTTTTTTAGCTTTTTCAGCCTTGGCTGCTTCTGCCTTAGCAATAGCTTTGAGATCAGGACGAGTAATCAAGAAACGAATCACTTCGTCGGTAATATTGAGCGAAGACTCAGTCTTTGCCACGCCAGTACCAGGCATTTCTACTGTATAGATAACGTACACAGCGTGCTCTTGCTTGGCAATGGTGTAGGCCAGCTTGCGCTTGCCCCAATTATCAACGTTCACAACCTTACCACCGTTGTCGGTGAAGATCTTCTCTACTTTGGTTGTTGCCTTCTCTAGATCAATTTCTAGATCGGGGTGATACAATACTGCAATTTCGTATTGATTCATGCTTTCCTTCCGTTGGTTACCTGAACGACAAAAGTCCTTCAGGGTCAGTCCGCACTCACGAGGGGATGCGAACCGAAGTTAATAGTAAACATATTTTAACATTTTGGTACAAAAATAGAAAGACCCGAACGACGGGTCTTTCTATTTTTGTATGCTTGGCTTATTTCTTTTCGATAGCTGTTGCTGAACCAGCGACACCTGGGTCACCTGGAGCTTGACCTGGGATGTCAAAGCCTGATGGCTCCATAGTAACAATCGTGTCCTGAGGCAGTGGCTCACCTGTGATTGGGTCTACCGGAACACGAGTTCCATCTTCATGTATTTCGAGTGCTGCTGATCCCTCTGGCGTTAGTTCGGGAGGCGCAGGGACAGTACTAGTCGTACTAGTTGTCTCTGGCGCTACTGTCGTGCTGGTAGTAGGCGCTTCGGTTGTAGTGGTTGGAGCTTTTACAGGATCTGAGTCCTGAGTTGCTGCATAACCCGCTACACCAATTCCTGTGACGCCTGCTGCAAGCAATAATGCTGTTGCCCCACGCTTAATAATATTTGGTTTTTCTGCTTTTGTAGTGTTTTTGTTTTGTTCTATCATGTTTACTACTATAGCAAACAAGTTACTTTTTGTCAAGTTTGTAGGCTACTACAGTTCTTCTTGCGGAGGTTGTTCGTCGTAGTCACCTGTACTATCTTCGATGGCGTCACTACCACCAAATACTTCGCTCATGCTATGAACCAGCACCTCTCGTGGGCGAGACCCGTCCGCAGGGCCAATAATCCCCTGCTCTTCCATACTCTCCATAATACGGGCAGCTTTGCCGTAGCCAATCCTGAGCCGTCGTTGCAATAGGCTTGTGCTAGCCTTGCCGGCTTCGATGACAACCTCTACAGCCTGCTTAAACACTGGTCCGTCAGCAGAGTCTACGTCTGCTACCACACCGCCCTTACCATTGAGCTGAACTGGCTGGCTAACCACTTCGTCATCGTACTGTGGAGGACGCTGTTCACGAATAAAGTCAGTTACCTTACCTGTTTCATTATCGTCGATAAAGGCACCCTGCACACGCTGAGGTTTCGGCATGCTGGATGTTAAGAGCAACATATCACCCTTGCCAAGTAGCTTCTCTGCGCCCATCTGATCGATAATGGTTCGGGAATCAATTTGACTGGCGGTAGTAAAGGCGATACGAGCCGGCACGTTGGCCTTGATAAGACCTGTAATAACATCAACACTTGGGCGCTGTGTTGCAAGAACGAGGTGAATACCAACAGCACGAGCTTTCTGGGCGATACGAACAATCAGGGCTTCCACGTCTCGTGCAGCCATCATCATAAGGTCTGCGAGCTCATCAATCACCACGACGATATACGGCATTCCCTCTTCTTTTTTGAGCGCGTTATATTCGGCAATGTTTCGTTTTCGCACTTCACTAAGCGCTTTATAACGTCGTTCCATTTCGGCTACGGTCCATTTTAGCGCGCTTATGCACTTTTCTGGCTCAGTAATGACTGGTGTTAGCAGGTGCGGAATTTCATCATATGGCTTTAGTTCTACTTGTTTTGGATCGACAAGGATGAGCTTGAGATCTGCTGGACTATTGCGGTACAGCAAGCTTGTAAGGATAGTATTGATCATAACACTCTTACCAGAACCAGTCTGACCGGCGACAAGAAGGTGGGGCATCTTATCTAGATCAGCGATAATAGGATGCCCGGCAATATCACGACCAATGGCGAATGATAATGAGCTATTGTCTGGGGAATTCCATTCCTTTGACTCTAGTATGCCGCTCATCCGTACAGTTGCGGCTTTAATATTTGGCACCTCAATACCAACGAGTTTCTTGCCCGGAATTGGTGCTTCGATACGGATAGAAGTTGCTGCGAGGTCTAGTGCAATGTTGTTTTCTAACGCTGTTATCTTAGTCAATTTTGTTCCGGATGGTGGCTTGAGTGTGTACTGCGTTACACTTGGTCCAATATTTGCCCCGTCCATCTCTACTTCGATATTAAAGTTTTCGAATGTTTCTTGGATAATTCGAGCATTACCACTCACATCACCAGCGTCGGCCTTATCCTGCTTATGGCTAAGAAGGCTGGTTGATGGTAGCTTCCAATTTGGGTCACTGGCGACAGTAAGTGCACTATGATCCTCTGTAGGTGCTA
>CAYJDY010000009.1:6884-30213 GCA_964369045.1 uncultured Candidatus Saccharibacteria bacterium | reverse complement strand
CCCTTGTAACTCGTAGAACAGCCTAGTACGCCTATGGAGTGCTTGAGATGTGTCATTCGTTCGGCTGCAGATTTCCAGGTAACTGTTTTATCGAGGATCAGATTTGATCTTTCGGAGTGTCCTATATAAATTATGTCGGATACAGAGGGGTCATCAAGGGCATCTATGAAGTCGGTATGTGTTGCATTTGTGATAGGCACGACTTCTGTAATTTCTACCGAATCAAGTAACTTCATAACTCGTTCCGCAGCATACGCATGGTCGGCACTTTCTAGTCGAGAGACACGGCCATCTTTATCACGACCAGATGCAATTATCCTGACCTCTGTTCCACTTGCGACAGTATCTTCTTGCTGAAGCCGTCGGCGTTTTACTTCGAGCCGGGCAAGCGATTTTTGTGCTTTTTTACCCAAAACGCTCACAGATGGTTCTGCAAAACCATCATGCTCACTCAACAGAATAGGCAATACACCAGAAAGCTCAGACATTAAGGTATAATAACATAAAATACAACGAAAGTAAAGAGTTTATGCTCGTATTTCGAGTGTCAGACATTTGACACCGCCACCTGACTTTTGGAACTCAGTGATTGGGCATGGAATTACTTCCAGGCCTTTTTCTTTGTACTTTGTAATTAGGTTATGTGCATTTTCAGGGATGACAATTGTTTTTCCATTACTCATGGCATTGAGCCCGTAGGCAACCGCATCATCGTCAGTCGCTTCGATGACATTGGGTACAATATCGTGAACTTTCTTGAGTGAATCTTCGCTAAAAGCCTTTGGGTATAATGCAACGGTCTCTGAATCGACAATAGTCAGCGCAGTATCGAGATGATAAAAACGGGGATCAATTAGCTGTAGACTCACAGTCTTAATTCCTAGGAAGTCTGCTACTTCGGCATGAGCAGGTTTGTCTGTTCGCCACGGGAAGCCAGCAAATAATATGTCATTCCAGACCAATGCATCGCCCTCTCCCTCGAAGTCGTACTTGGGTGTAAATAGTTCACTGTACCCGGCATTCCGAAACCATTTTTCAAAGAGTGGCGTCTCGGGCTGGCGGTCTGGCTGGCGGAAATGAGGCAAGGCAACCCGACCTTTGTACAGCAATGCACCATTGGCCGTAAAAACCATATCTGGGAGATGCTCAACTGGCTCAATCAGATGCACGTCCCAGCCAAGTTTCTGGGTATATGTATCGTAGAGTTGTTGCCACTGCTTCCCGGCGAGTACTGGGTCTACTGGGTTGTCTGTATTCATCCAAGGGTTAATTTCGTATTCGATGTCAAAGAACTTGGGCGCACACATAAGGATATTCATAAGACGTAGTATAACAAGCCAAGAAAGTACAAAGTAGTATTGACAAAAAACATAGTAAATGTTAGAATATACACTTTCGATTATGCTTGTGTTCAAGCGCTAAAATAGTAAGGTGGTATTTATGTCAGAACGGATATTAGACGCTGCAGTCAGTTTTATTCCTGTCTTGATGCCCGGATATCACCCCGATGCCGCTGACATAAATGAGGCTATTGATCATGGTGTTGCAAGTTGTGCGGCACGTTCCTATGCTGCTGCACTTTTTTTAAGACACGCGCTTCCAAACGAGGATCTTTATAGGATTGACTTTGGCTTTTCACCAGAGCACGGTGAGGATTACCAGGGCGAAAATGGTACATATATAAAAATGGGCCATGCTGTGGCTCGGCTTTGGGTCCCTGAGCAAACACCTGTTATCGTAGAAACTTTTGACGATGCTTCCATTGAACTCATTCATCCAATGGATACTCACGATTCGTTTATTTGGGATAGTGCTACGGCCGGATATAAAGACTATCTTGAAAGAGCAGACGTAGAGACCGTGGTTGAACCGCCTGAAATACTACGAACTATGTTTAGACAACTAAAACTGAGAAGCCAAGCTACACTCGCAAGAATTTCATAGCAATAAACAGCACATAGGAAATATAAGTTGTTGACAGATAAATTGGCACTCGGCTATTATGAGTGCTGAAAGTTAGCACTCGATATCACTTAGTGCTAACGCTCCATGGTAAATCGTGGGGGTATGATTTAACAGTAGTAAAAGAGGAGTAAAGAGCATGAATATTCAGCCAATGGCCGACTATATCGTAGTACAGGCAGAAGAAGCCCAAACTAAAACAGCGAGTGGTTTGTACCTACCAGGAAACGCCCAAGAAAAGCCAAAAACAGCCAAGGTTGTTGCGGTAGGGTCTGACGTCAAGGAAGTCAAAGTTGGTGAGCGAATTATCTATAAAAATGAGTACGAAGCAACCAATGTAAAGGTGGCCAAAGACGAATACACGCTCGTATACAAAAAGAACGTAATCGCGATAGTGAAATAAGGGGTAAACAATGGCAAAAAAAGTATTTTATGATGATGATGCACGACGACGAGTTTTGGGCGGTGCACAAATTTTATATGACGCAGTAAAGACAACCATGGGACCAAAAGGTCGTAACGTAGTAATTAGCAAGAGCTATGGTGGTGTCACGGTAACGCACGACGGTGTCACTGTTGCTAAGGGTGTCGAGATAGCTGATGTTGACGACGAGACCTTGGGTTACAAGGTTGGTGCTGAACTCATCAAACAAGCTGCGAATAAAATGAATGATGTTGCTGGCGACGGAACAACTACAGTCACTGTACTGACCTACCACATCCTAAATGAAGCAAATAAATTGATTGCCGCAGGACACAACCCGATGTTGCTCCGCAAAGGCCTGGAGGCTGCCGCACATGACGTCATTACGCGCCTAAATGGCATGAGTGAAGACATCAAGAGCAAGAAGTCACGTGTAGCTGAAGTCGCCACCATTAGTGCTGGTGATGCCGAAATCGGCAACCTCATAGCTAACATTATCGACAAAGTAGGTAAAGACGGTGTCGTGACTGTCGAGGAGGGCCAAGGTTTGAGTCTAGAGAGTGAAGTTGTCGAAGGCTTTACCATGGACCGCGGTTTTGTAAGTGCCTACATGGTGACTGACACTACACGAATGGAAGCTGTATTTAACAAGCCAGCTATCTTGATTACAGATAAAAAGATTAGCTCGGTGCAAGAGTTCCTTCCAATACTCGAAAAGCTTGCGCAGGCCGGCAAAAAAGACTTGGTAATTATTGCCGAAGATGTCGAAGGCGAAGCGCTTGGAACCCTCATTCTCAACAAACTCAAAGGCGTATTCAATACCGTTGCAGTCAAAGCCCCAAGCTTTGGCGACAAGCGCAAAGATCGTCTAGAGGACATTGCTGTACTTACTGGCGGTGCGGTCATTAGCGAAGATCAAGGTATGAGCTTCGAAGACGTTGAGCTCGAAATGCTCGGGAGTGCTCGTAAAGTTATCGTAACCAAAGACGATACTACTATCATCGAAGGTGGCGGCAAGGCAGCAAACGTTAAGGCACGCATTGCTCAGATCAACGCACAAATCAAGGATGCATCTGCCAGTGATTATGATCGTGAAGACCGTGAAACACGCCGAGCGAGCCTAGAAGGCAAAGTCGCAGTTATCAAGGTCGGTGGTGCTACCGAAACCGAAATCGAAGAGAAGAAATTCCGAGTAGATGATGCCGTTGCAGCTACTAAAGCTGCCCTTGATGAAGGAATCGTCTCTGGTGGAGGTGTTACCTTAATTAATCTCGCAGGTCATATTAAGACAACAGGGCATGACTCAATCGCAGCGGGTGCAACACTACTGCAGAATGCTCTTGAACAACCGTTTAGGATTCTACTCAGCAATGCCGGTGTTAACCCAGATGAGTGGCTACCACAGGTCAAGAAAGCCAAACCTGGTCAAGGCGTGAACGTTAACGATCCAACCAAGCTTGTTGACCTAAAGGCGGCTGGTGTCGTAGATCCAGCACGAGTAACCAAGGAAGCTATCCAGAATGCTGTCTCGATTGCCGGAACTAGCATGACTATGGGCGCATTGGTCGTAGACGTACCAGAGGCTGAATCGGCAGCTCCTGTTGGCGGTGGTATGGGTGGTATGGGCGGTGGCATGGGGATGATGTAGTCACTTGCTGACGCTCGCTCCATAAGGGGAGGTGAATCCTCCTCTTATCGTTTCGACATAGTCGAAACTGTTCCCCACCCGAATTGAATTAAAAAACCGGAGTAAATCCGGTTTTTTAATAGTTTAAAGATTTCAAAGACTTTCGGGGGAGAGGAGGGAGTAGATGTCGATGGTCGGTTCTTCGTAAGGGTGTACGGCTTTGATGGCATCCAGAATTGTGATTGCATCAGATTGATCACAGGTAACTTCGATACGCTCCTCACTAACACGCTCGAGTTCGCCTACTTGCCCGATAGTGGGTTTTGCACCCTCTTGTGGCAAGAATCTGCCTGTTCCTAGTATAGAGAAGCTACAGAAGCTGTAGTCACCAATTTTCCCGCCACCATTCGTTCCTATAGCGCGACGTATCGTATCAGCACTTTTTTCTGGGACATGAACGACAATTTTTACAATTTCTTTCATACGTACTAACTAATTCTCATATTATAATTCACTAATCATTTTCTCAAATTCTATTTCAAGATCTGTTTCACTTAGATTTTTAAGTACTAATGCGTGTTCAAATATCTCTTTAGGATAATCAACACTAAATATATCATTAAGAATATCTTCGCTCGACATTCCGTAATCTTCTAATACTTTTGAGCTGTATACGACGTGCAGAATCATTCGCATAGCAGTGTGTTTGCCGAGTGTTTTATCGCGGGATAACTCCTTGAGAGCCTGAAAGTATAATTGTGAGATTGATTTTTCATCTGATGGAATCGCAATACCTTTAAATTTAATTTCTGGATGCTTGTTTCTATAAATAAGACCAGCAATATGTGAGCCACCTTGCAGTAGTGTCAAACTTTTATAATCAGATAATTTGGCCTGGATAGAGACAATTTGCCTATATGTTATACGGTCACGTTCTAGAATTGAATAGAGATGCTCCATTACAGGTCGATAGAAACTCTTAAGTGAATCAGGCCAATCTTTGGGTACATCTTTTAAAGACTCGTCGAGTTCTTTCTTAAGTATAGTTTTTAGGTCGATTGTATCCTTCAACATAATATCTACGCGGTTATAAGATAGAATTTTCTTATCAAGTAGGGTGCACTTAGCTGCTATCAAATAGTAAATATTGCGAAATTCTGGAAGCTGCTCGAATAGCTTCAGGTAGTCTTGCGCAAACTTTTTATCACTAGCAATCAAAGCAATATCCTTATCGAATTGTGCACTTTCTTTCTCTGTTATAATTGCTTCAAAAAACAGATTTGTGTTCGAGGGGATCTGTCGAATTAGCTCGTCTACATATTCATAGGTATGGACCCAGCGGATATAAAGAATATTTACTTTTGAATAATCGATCATCCCAATGATTATATCAGTTGACGAGTGCTCCGTGTCAGCTAAACACTTCTAAACCAAATTGCAAAAATAGCTACTATATACTACAATATGTCTATAAAAGTTCAGGGAGTGCAAATGAAGTTGTTTAATCGTCGAAAAAATGTTGTAGATCCTAAAATTCCGCCAGAGGTGCAGGCCTACTCACAAGCAGAACATCGCGAGCGTATGGGTATGGCGTGGTTGGTTGGCGTGGTTTCGCTTGTTCTGACAGCATTTGTCTTAACAGGTTTGTTCTTTGGTGGTCGTTGGCTATATCGAACCATTGCTGGGCCATCTAAGACTGATACTCAATCTCAGCAGGCAACTGACAATGAACAGGCTGCAGAGCAGAAAGAAAAAGACCAGTCAAAAGAGCAGACGACTACTGATACGAACAGCAATGGAAGCACGAGCACAGGAAATGGTACGACAGCTCCTGCGACACCTGCTCCATCTACGCCAGCACCACAGCCAGTAGCACCAGCTCCTGCAACGAATTTGCCTCATACGGGCCCTGATTCCGACGAATAATCCCTCCCACACACAGGCCGGTAATCCTGCCAATAAGCAAAGCTTATTGCACTGATTACCTCTTGGCGCCTAGCACATCTTTAGTTTCCGATACTCACTTCGCCGTACTGTTAGTACGCCTTGTTCCGTTTCTCATCTAAATATGCACTATGCACCTAAGCCTGAGCGTGTCTGCTGGGACCTCGAAGCGACTAGAGACGAAGCTGTTTCTTCATACGGTGGTAGAGTTGGTTATACCGTTGGTGTGTCGGTTGGGGCAGCTTTGTGCTGAGTAAAGTAGTTGATCTCGTTTACGATATCAAGCAAGGCTTGTGCGCGTACTTTTTCGTCCTCGATCTCTTTGGCGGAGCTGTAAGCAGATTGAATGAGACTTTGGTTGTCTGAAGCTTGAATAAGCATCATTGTTGTCCGGAATTTTTCTTCGGGTGTTTGCTCGAGCTGATTCAATAATGGAGATAGGTTTTGCAAGGCTTCTTGTTTGATAGATAACAGGTCATCATTTGCGGGAGCATCGATTGAAGGTGTAACGACGCTAGGTGTATCCGTCACGGTTGGCTCAGGTGTAATTGGATCTGGAGCCGGAGCTGTTGTTACGGGGTCGGCTGGGGTAGCGGCGTCGAGCACGGACATATTGAAACTCGAAGGGGTATCAGTAGGTGTGCTTTGTAGCGGATCAACTGAAGGTGCGGTTGTCGTAATTGGATCTGGAGTGGTTAATTCTGGAGTAGAAGTCAACGCAGGTGCCGATGTATCTGTAGCTGGCTCTGGTGCTACTACCGGATTTTGTGTTTGTTGACTTTGGTCGTTTTGATCGAACATGCTCCACCCCCTGTTATCTAATATCTGCTTGTCACTACTATAGCATAAGTATTTTAACGATTGTAGTGGATAAGTCAGGATTTTTGGGAAAGGATAATAGTATACTTGAGACAGCAGTAACAAAAGGGGTAACAACGTGCTCGATGATCTCAAATATATTCACGAAAAGGACGCGCAAGACGCTCTAGGCATTGCGGCAAAACAACCTGAGCAGCTTCTACACACTTTTGATCTTGGAGCCTGGGCTCCAGCGTCAGGCACGTTCGACAATATTGTATATGCTGGAATGGGCGGGTCCTCGCTGGCAGCTTCAATAAGCACCTCCTGGCCTGGGTATAAGGTGCCGTTCGAAATTTGTCGTCAATATAATATCCCAGGATATGTTTCAAAACGGACGTTGTTTATTGCTTCGAGTTATTCCGGCAATACAGAAGAGACCCTATCAGCAATTGCACAGGCAGAGGCTAAAAAGGCGACCATTGTAGTAATTGCCGGAGGAGGAGCATTAAAAGAACTTGCCGAAAAAAATGGGTATACATTCTTACTTATTCCCAAAGCAGAACAGCCTCGGTATGCAGTTTTTTATAACCTAAGCGCAGTGTATCAACTGTTATCAAAGACGGATTTACTACTAGAAACTGTAACGCCAGAGATCCTGCAGACAACCACGAAGTTTTTACAAGATAGTACCCAGGGTTTCTTGCCAACGGTTCCAACCAAAGAAAACTATGCAAAAGCACTCGCCCAGGAAATGATGGGTAAAAGTGCAGTTGTGTACTCCGGGCCTTTTTTAGCCCCCGTTGCATACAAATGGAAGATTAGTTTTAACGAGAATGCTAAAAACGTTGCATGGCAAGGGGTACTACCAGAATTTAGCCACAACGAATTTATTGGCTGGAGCTCGCATCCAACAGCGAAACCTTACGCAATCATCGACCTAGAGTCGTCATACGAGCACCCACAGATCAAGAAACGCTTCGAAGTAAGCACCAGGTTGCTATCAGGAAAACGACCAAACCCTAACAATATAGAGGCGAAAGGCAGTACCAAGCTAGAACAGCTGTTATGGACAACGATGCTTGGTGATTTCACCACGATTTACCTGGGACTTCTCAATGGCGTGAACCCCACACCCGTAGATTTAGTGGAAAAAATGAAAAAAGAGCTGGCATAGGTGGTCAATAGGGAAGAAGACTGGGCTGTCGTTACAGGTGCCAGTAGCGGGATTGGACGTGAGTTTGCAACCATTTTTGCCGATAACAACATCCCTGTACTCTTGGCAGGGCGCGACAAAAATGCTTTAGAGGAAGTGGCGCACAGCCTACGCGCAAAAGGTGTCAAAACGATTATTTTTTGCGGTGATCTTTCGGAAGAAAAAACGGCTAAAGAACTTTACAAACTTGCAAAGGATAAGCAAATGTCAGTTGAGTACCTTGTTAATAATGCTGGCTTCGGTGACTACGGACTATTCATGGATGGAGATTGGGAGAAGTACCAAAAGATGATCGGCCTTAATATAGCCAGCCTGACATACCTTACGAAAGTTTTTGGTCAAGATATGAAGAAGCAAAGACACGGGAAAATTTTGAACGTTGCAAGTACAGCCGCTTATTTACCAGGACCATTGATGGCAGTTTACTACGCAACAAAGGCGTACGTATTACGACTTAGCGTTGCACTCAACCAAGAACTAAAGGGAAGTGGAGTGACGGTAACCGCATTATGCCCAGGACCTACGACTACGAATTTTGCTAGAGTGGCGAATGCACAAAAATCAAGTATCTTTGCCAGTAAGAATCTACCTACTGCAGAAATGGTAGCAAGGTATGGTTTTGCAGCTATGATGGCGGGAAGACCGGTTGCAGTTCACGGGCTGAGGAATAAGCTAGTAACTCATGTATCTGGCATATTATCTCCTGCTTTTGCTGCCAAACTTGTGCATCGCATTCAGTCGTAGTCTTGCAATCCTCAACGTATATGTAAAAATAGCTACAGTAGACAGGATTCATATGAGCCACGTTGCCACCAAAGAAACCGTTAAGACATTAGGTACCATTCTCTCTGTCTGGGCCCACCCTGACGATGAAACACTTACGTGCGGAGGGATTATGGCGCAGGCAGTGGAAAATGGACAAAAAGTAATCTGCGTCACTGCAACTCGTGGTGAGGCTGGCTCACAAGATCATGATAAGTGGCCACCAGACAAAATCGGGGCGGTTCGTACAAAGGAATTAGAAGCGGCGCTCCGTATCATTGGGGTAAAGGAACACTACTGGCTCGATTACACCGATGGGGGCTGTCAGGATGTGTCCAGGAGTGATGGGGCAGAACGAATTGCAGAAATGATCGAAAAGCATCGACCAGATAGCATTTTGACGTTTGGCCTAGAAGGACTTACCGGGCATCCAGACCATTGTAGCGTGTCATGTTGGGTGGGTGATGCGATCAAAAAGTCATCTATAAAACCGGGGCTGTATCATGCAGTTATATTGCAGGATCAGTACGACCTATACCTCAAGCGAATCGATGAAGCCATTAGCATGTTCTTTAATATCGATAAACCGCCCCTGAAACGCACTGAAGAATGTGATGTCACCTATTGCTGTTCAGATAAGGCTATATGTAACAAAAAACGCAAGGCCATTGCTGCCATGCCATCACAGCAAAAAGTGCTGTTCGACAACTTCGACGAAGATTTTATCGATAAAGCTTTTATGTACGAAGCCTTTGTAAAACAAAGCCCGCCGGCTTAGATTGGCTTGTCTTTGAAACCGAGCAAGAAACCGATATAAGACACGATAAAATGCAGGCAAAAGTAGGTTACGATAACGGCTAAGTAATCAATGATATCCAGATGCACAAAAGGGAAGCTGAACAGAATCGCTCCAATAACGTAGTCGATCTGATCAAATACGAGCCAACTATTCCCGGAGGCTATGCCGAGCTGACGTTTAAAGAAGCTTTCCACTGCATCCCCAGCTAGCGCGCCAAACCCTAGTGAGGCACCAATAATAAAATGAGAAACAGTCTTTCCGTTCTCGGCACCTACCGAGCCAAGGTATGGGTAGAGAACCCAGGCACAGAGACCTCCGACTAGCATGCCTCCAAATAGTCCGCGCCAGGTTTTATTTTTACCGAACAAACGATGTCCACGAATTATCACACCAAAATCCAACGGTGTTTTCCAGCGGTTAACAAAAGGGATTTTATTGATCAGTGGCGGTGCTGCATTTGCCAGTCCGGCGGGTAAAAAGAAGAGCAGGGCAAAAAGTACATGGTTCATTATTGGTTATCTTGTTTTTTAATTCCTCTTAAGTTTAGCACGTAATCGGTGATACTTTGGATACAAGAGGCTCGATAATGGTGGGCGTTGAACGTGCAAATGAGCTGTGCGCAATTGTTCCACCAGATTTTTTGCCGTAGGTGGTTGTGTAAGGGCAGTGAAGCTCGTGCCAATACCCTTCAGCCCATGGGCATCACTACTGGCTGCCACGGCTGCATTGTTTAGGCGAGTCCAGACGACTGCCGCGGGGCCCTTATTTTGGAAGAAAGCTCTTCCATTGTGGGTTTCTACGATATCAACCAAGGTTGCAATGTTATCGAGCGTAGATTTGGTGATTCCATGTCGAACTGTTTCGAAAGGGTGGGGTATATACACCAGTCCACCCTGAGATTTGATGGCTACAGCTGTATCCATTGCGCTCATCCCAGGTGCGACCAAGGTTTTGAGATACAGTCCGATGATCTCTCCCTGGGTGGTTGATATTTCTTCACCAACAATTATCTTTTCTCCTAACAATGCTTGTAGCGCAAGTGCATCCTCTATATGGTCATGATCAGTTATTGCGACAAAATCAAGCTGCCCCGAAGATAGGATAGATTTGTATTGAGCATGAGATATACCTCCATCAGGTGATCCCACTGAGTGCGTATGGAGGTCAATCTTGTTCATAATTTTTTAGAAATTTTGTTGAGCCGACCAAAGGCCGTAATCGCGCTACTGATAGCGATGAATACCATTGCCCAACGCAGGGTGTTCGTTAGTAGTCCTATAACGAGTACAAACATTCTAATCTCGAAGCGCATAAGTCCATCGGAGAACAGCCGATTAATCTCATTTGCAGATAGTTTGCCACCTGCAATTACGGTTTCTCCCTTGGCTTTTACATAACTGACTACAAGAGATGCACCGCAAGCGGCAACCGCCCAAGGCGCCCATGATGCGTAGCCACTTGATATTAGTGCACTACAGGCGCCTGTGTACAGAAGTACTTCTTTCATGCGGTCCGTTGACGCATCGAGCAACATCCCCTGGTTGCCGGCTTTTTTCTGCAAACGAGCAAGGGCTCCATCGAGTGTGTCGAATAGCCCGAAGAATACGAGTAGTGCTGCAGCAACGTAGTTGTGTTGCTGAGCAATAAGCCAGGCAATTGGTATATGTGTAATGAGTCCCACATACGTAATAACGTTAGCTGACAGCTTGCCACCGGTGATCTTATTTAGGAATACTGCCAGGTTGCCGACGACAAGTTTTACTGCATTTCTGATGGTATCGATAACCATATTTATAACATTCATGAGTAGCATTATATACTTGATGTATGAAACAAAGGAAGTTGCTAACCGTTTTACTTTTATCTTGTTTGAGCAGTGTAGTGCTTTTCCTGGTGCGTGTATTGAATCAGCACAGTCTTGAGTATTGGTATTTGAATTGGAATTTACTCCTAGCCTGGATTCCGCTCTTGTTCTCGGCTGTCCTCGTTAACAGGCTTAAAAAAACCGGTTGGACAACTTGGCAGAACGTCGTTCTGTCGCTATTGTGGCTGGGATTTTTACCCAATAGCTTTTATATAATTACTGATTTTATTCATCTACAACACACATCAAACAGCACACTACTATTTGATGTCGTACTATTGTTCTCATTTACAATAAACGGGCTACTGCTCGGCTGTATTAGTACGTTTATGGTTCACGACGAGCTTAAAAAACGATTCAGTTCAAACAGTGCGAACACAATAATTGCCGGTGTATTCTTGGCTTGTAGCTTCGCAATTTACTTAGGGCGTTTCTTGAGATGGAACACCTGGGATGTTCTTATTAATCCTGCAGGAATATTGTTTGATGTGTCAGACAGATTTATTCGGCCGGGCGCGCACGGCCAAACGTTCAGCACCACGTTACTCTTTTTTGTATTCATCAGCGTCACCTACTGGACCGCCAGGGAGTTAGCAGTAGTTGCTCGAATGAAGCCTGGGAAATAGCCTGAGACCACGAGTCGTCAGCAACAGGAGTAGTCAGTTGGCCCGGGGCACGGTAGAATAGAAGTAATGCACAAACTAGTTACCCGCCTGGAGATTATTGTTAAGGAGTTATTTGATCAAGACGAACAAGTCGTTTTGACACGTCCTGATGCTCAATTTGGTGATTATGCCACGAACGTGGCGCTCCAGTTAGCCCGGAGTCTTGCGCGAAGTCCAAGAGATGTTGCTGATGAAATAGTACGTGAGCTAAAAACAGAGTTACCAGATGTCGTTGCCGATGCAACTGTCGCGGGGCCTGGGTTTATTAACATCATTTTACAAAACCAAGTTCTTCTTGACGATCTCAAAAGTGTGACGAGTACCCCTCAGTCACTGAAAGGCAAAACAGTAGTAGCCGAGTACTCAGATCCAAATCCTTTCAAGATTCTGCACGCCGGGCATCTTTACACGAGTGTAGTTGGAGATGCGATCGCTAATTTGCTGGAATCGGCAGGTGCAGATGTGCACCGCGTAAACTTTGGTGGTGACGTAGGGCTTCATGTCGGGAAGACACTCTTCAGTATCGTTAAACAACTTGGAGGAGAGAACCCCGAAGGTCTCGCAGACATAGCTGAGAAGGAGCGATCATCCTGGCTAGCAAAGCGCTATATCGAGGGCACAAATGCATACGAAGATGATGAGCAGGCCAAGGCCGAGATTGTCGCATTGAATAAACGAGTGTACCAGATCCATAATGCAGATGATCACGATTCGCCACTTGCGCAAATCTATTGGACAACACGAAAGTGGAGTTACGACTACTTCGATGCATTTTATGATCGAATCGGAACCAAATTCGAAAAGTATTATCCTGAGAGCGGTGTAGCGCAGCTTGGCCTCAAAACAGTGAAGGCGCACATGCAAAAAGGTGTTTTTGAAGAGTCAGATGGCGCAGTTGTGTTTAAGGGTGAGCCGTATGGGTTACATACCAGGGTGTTCATCAATAGTGAAGGGCTACCTACCTACGAGGCAAAAGATGTCGGTCTGATAATGACCAAAAAGAAAGATTATAATTTTGATAGGTCGGTCGTGATAACAGGTAACGAGCAATTGCAGTATATGGCAGTGGTACTCAAAGCTGTTGAGCAGTTCGCACCAGAACTAACCCAGGCTACAACTCATCTCACACACGGCCTCGTAAAGCTAAAAGGTGGCGTAAAGATGAGTAGCCGAAAAGGTAATATCTTGCGTGCAGTTGACGTTTTGGACGTTGCCACAACTGCAAACGTTAAAGCTACCGGCAAAGATGATGGCCGCGTTGTCTTAGGCGCCGTGAAGTATGCGTTTCTGAAGGTGCGCACAGGAGGTGACATCATCTATGACCCAGAGGAAGCAGTGGCTCTGGAAGGCAATAGTGGCCCGTACTTACAATATGCCTATGCGCGGGCCAAAGGCATCATCTCTAAGGCTGAACAATCAGAGCAAGCAAAGATAACTTCGCTAACTGCTGACGAACGAGTACTCGTCAGTAAAATACTTGAGTACAGCGATGTAGTCCAAAAGGCTGTTCGCGAACTAAGTCCCCACGTAATTTGTACGTATTTGTACGAGCTTGCCCAGCAATTCAATCGGTTCTATGAAGATAATCGGGTGATTGGCGATGATAGGCAGGCCGAAAGACTCCAGCTGGTTGGTGTTTACGCCGAAGTACTGCATGCTGGCTTAAACCTGCTAGGCATTGATTCGCCAGAAAAGATGTAATGAGTAGTTTGGTCCAAAACATACAGTCAGACCTGCGCGACGAATCTGACCCGTTAAAAGCTGCATTTTTTCCATCATTTTTTAAATCAGAACCAGGCTTTAACGATCAATTTTTGGGCGTAACTGTTCCAAAGCAACGAGCAATAACAAAAAGGTATTACAAACAAATTTCACCGGAGCAGGTGGTTGAACTGCTTCATTCCGAGGTGCATGAAGAGCGTTTAACAGCACTTATGGTCTGGGTATTACAGTACAAACACGGCGATGAGCAGGTCCAAAAGAAGATATATGAGTTGTATCTCAAACACACACAATGGATAAATAACTGGGATCTTGTCGATACCTCGGCACGCGATATAGTCGGTGGGTATATTTTTGATAAAGAGCGCGATATTCTAGATAAGCTTAGCAAAAGTAAAGATGTCTGGGAGAGACGAGTTGCCATTATAGCCACGTTCTACTTTATAGCTCGGGGTGAGTTTGGTTGGACGCTCACCTTGGCAGAGAGGTATCTGGACGATGCACATCATTACATTTATAAGGCATCGGGTTGGATGTTGCGCGAGGTAGGCAAGCGAGACGAAGCAGTTTTAAAGGGCTTTCTCGATGAATATGCAGCCCGGATGCCGAGAACGATGCTTCGTTATGCTATAGAGAAATTCGATAAACCTACACGACTGGCGTACTTGTCTATTAAAAAAGCACCCGTACAATAGTAATCATGAAGATTAATTACCCAGCACTTTATGTCATAGCACTGATTACTTTTATTCTGCTTGATGGCATCTGGCTGGGACTCATTGCAAAAAATATTTACGCAACACAACTCAAAAGTCTGATGACGGATCATGTAAAATGGGGTGCGGCCGCACTGTTCTACCTGTTGTTTATCGGAATGCTGATTTACTTTGTAATCACACCAGCCCTTCAGGATGGTTCATTGCAGATGGCCGTCACTCGCGGAGCACTTTTCGGACTCGCCACCTATGCAACGTACGATCTTACGAACTACGCGACACTCAAGGGCTTTCCACTTAGTATTGTGTTTATTGATTTGATATGGGGAATGGTGCTTTCAAGTACTGTAGCTAGTGTAGCCTATATGATTTATGTAAAACTATTTTGAATACGAAAGGGTCATAAGTGAGTAAACAACTAAAAGGATTTATGAATTTTGTTCGTGAGCAGGGGGTTGTGGGTCTGGCAGTAGGGCTGGCAATTGGTACTGCGGCTGGCGCTACCGTAAAAGCCATTGTTGATGGTCTGATTAACCCGATCGTTGGCTTTATACTGGGTGGTAATGATCTTACCAAGCTTGCCTGGCACACCGGATTATATCGAGGCGGTAAAGAACTAGTTATTGCCTGGGGGATCGTAGCTAACTCAATGATTACCTTATTGGCGGTAGCGGCCGTCATCTTCTATATCGTACATGGTCTTCGGCTCGACAAAATCGATCGAAAAAAAGAAGACAAAAAATAAGTTTGCTATACTAAAAATCAAGCAGGTGGGTGCATTTTTTTGAGCAAGAACTCGATAAAATAGGATAAGCATTCACAAATCAGGTAGACATGGAGGTAGGTTCAGTATGCAAACAACACCCGACATTCTAGGGGCAACAACAGGAGAGGTAGTACCGATCGACGGTGATTTTGAAGGTAAAGACTTTATTTCTATGCATCAGCTTGGCGCACAAGATATTGGTAGCTTGCTTGCGGAGGCGAGTGCTGCCGATAGGATTGTGAACGATCCAGACTTGCGCGGAATAAACTTACTCCCTTTTGTAGAATGCAAAGTTGTCATGCGTCAGCCCTCCACGCGTACGGGCGGTAGTATGGCTACGGCTATGGCTAAACTGGGCGGTAGTGCTCAGGTCATTAGCGGCATGAAAGCATCCTCGGAGGGTAAAGGAGAGTCACCGGCTGATTCCTGGGTGGCCTATGCGACCCAAGCTGACATCATTGCTACAAGAACTGAAGCTGCTTATGATGTCGCCGAGGCTGCAGCCGAAATACGCCGTCAAATAGTACTGGGCAATCTGGATCACCATGTACCCTTTATTAACCTGGGCGACGGGACTAATGAGCATCCCACACAAGCCATGGGTGACCTTTTTACTATATATAAAAATTATGGCCGATTTGATGATCTTACCGTTGCAATCGTGGGTGATCATGAGCGGTATCGAGCCCACCACTCTCTAATGATCGGAGCAGCAACAGTTGGCATGAATGTGATAGCGGTCGAGTCTGAAACGGCACCAGTTCTGGATGAGCACGTGCAGTTGCTCGGTGATCGCCTAGAGCGAACCTCGGATCTTGATGGGGCAATGCAACATGCTGACGTGCTTTACATGGGACGAAACCCGGATGAATACGACGGTAAAGACGAGGATGAAAAGGCACGAAGTACACAGCTTTCTCAAGATTATAAGAGTTGGATAGTTGATTACGATCGTCTGCAGCAAATGTCGCCAGATGCTATTGTCATGCACCCACGTCCACGAAAAGATGAACTTCACCCTAGTGTTGACGTTGACGCGCGGATGATTGATGTACGGCAAATGAGAAATATGATTCCCATGAGGATGGCTATAGTCGCTCGGATTATGGGGGTTTCCATGCAGTCTCGACAGAGTACACTATAAGTATGGAAGATGACTGGAAGAAAAAGCTAACCCCAGAGCAGTACGAAGTACTGCGTAATAAAGCTACCGAGGCTCCGTTCAGCGGAGAACTACTCCATATGGAAGAAGATGGCACATATGTGTGCGGGGCGTGCGGTCAAAAGTTGTTTAGCAGTGATAAAAAATACGATTCCACAGAACCAGGCCTTATTGGTTGGCCAAGCTTTTCAGACGTGATTAGCACCGGCGCAGTGAAGCTCGTTGATGACAACGAGCTTGGTATGCATCGCACTGAAGTGGTCTGTAGTAACTGCGGCAGCCATCTTGGGCATGTTTTTGATGCCAATGACTCTCCGAGCGGTACACACTATTGCATTAATTCCGTGGCGCTCAAGTTCGATCCAAAAAAAGCTGGTTAGACTACGTTATATTTGGTGCCCCAAGTGGCCATTTGCTTGAGGATGGGCAATAGGTCCATTCCTTTTTTTGTTAGAGTGTATTCCACTCGCGGGGGCTTTTCGGCGAAGGACTGCTTACTTATGACTCCGAAACACTCAAGGTCATCGAGACGTGCAGAGAGCGTACGCGGACTGATGGATGCCAGGGAAGTCTCTAATTCGCAGAATCGTTTTGGTCCAGTTGCAAGGTCGCGGAGAATAAGTGGTGTCCACTTGTTACCCATTATCTGGGTGGTGCGGGCAACACAACCTTCGGTTTTTTCTATTGGTTGATTACGACTATTCATTTTAATACTTTACTTTGTATAGTAAAGGTCTTATACTCATCTTTACTATACAAAGTATACCAAAAGATTTTAGTAAGACGAAAGAGGAGTAATTATGAAGATAGCAGTTATTGTTGGTAGTACACGACCAGGAAGAGTGAGTGATCGTTTAGCGAAGTGGGTGGCAACTAATTTGGCCACTGTGAAGAGTAACCAGGTAACCACTTTGGATCTCGCAGATTATGCTTTGCCATTTTTGGATGAACCAATCTCACCACAATACAATCCAGATCGAAAGCCAAATGCAGTAGCCCAGAAATGGCTGGCGGCATTGGCGGATGCAGATGCTTACGTCATTGTTACGCCTGAGTATAACCGTTCTTTCTCAGCAGTACTTAAAAATGCACTTGATTATGTTGATTTTCAACTTGCGAAGAAGCCCGTAGCAATCGTCGGTCATGGATCTACAGGTGGTGCACAGGCCGTGGGGCAGTTGCGTGGAGTAATACCCGGATTGCACGCTGTAACGACGCCTAATGCTGTGTACTTCAGCTTCCGTGCCGGAGAAGTCCTTGATGAACAGGGGAATTTGAACGAGACAATTAGTGCAATGCCGAACGGTCCTACGGCCGCACTAGCCAAGCTTGTCGAAGAGTTGACATGGTACGGTGAAGCGCTTTTTGCTGCACGATCAAAATCCTAACACGACCTCTTCTTTCTAGGCATACAATGCAACTCAGATAAAACAAGAGGTAATAACAGAGATAGCTGTTACAATGTATCTCATAATGAAAGATAAAAATGTAGTCCCAACCAAGTTATTCTGGGTTGACCTCGAAATGACAGGCCTTGATGCCAACAAAGACGTTATCCTGGAAATAGCGGCTGAGATTACTGACTTTAACTTTCGAACACTGGCAAGTTACGAGGCACGAATTAAGCACCCACGTGAATTAGTAGCTGGACGGATGCAGCTCAATAACTGGTGGCAACAATACCCTCACAATCGGGATGAATTCTTGAAGAAAATTGAAGACGGAAAGTCACTCGCTGTTGTTCAACAGGAACTCATAGCGTTACTCAATGAACAGTTTGGTACAGAACCAGCAGTGTTGGCTGGCAATTCGATACATAGTGATCGCGCGTTCATCAAGGCTTATTGGCCAGAACTAGACCTGAAACTGCATTATCGTATGCTCGATGTGAGTAGTCTAAAAATCCTGATGCAGGGTAAATTTGGACATGTATTCGAAAAAGACTCTAATCACCGGGCCTTTGATGATATCCAGGCATCAATCGCTGAACTTCAAGACTATTTAAACTGGTTTAAGCGGGCCTAAAAAATAATGGATCATAAGACAGTAGAGGAATACGTCCTAAGCATGCCAAACTCGCGCCTCGACTACCCGTTTGGCAAAGATGTTGCTGTGTACAAAGTTCGCAAGAGTACTGATGCCGAAGGTGACGATAAAATGTTCGCTCTGATCGCAGAAGGATCGGATCCAGTACGCATCAGCCTCAAGTGTGATCCTCAACTCGGTAAGCTGCTCCGCGAGAAGTATGTGACAGTTATGGAAGGGTATCATCTGAATAAAAAACACTGGATCACAATTATACTCAGTGGTGAGATTGAATGGGAAGAAATTCAAGGTTTTATTCGTCATAGTTACGATCTAGTTATCGGTGCCAAGCACGCATACCCAGAGTAAAAGGGCTTAAGTCTAGTTCGTGGTTGTTGGGGCATTATCGCCGAGCAACAAGCCAACACCTTTATAGGCATCAGATAATACTTTTTTATCCTTGTCATTACCAATGAGTTCATAGGTAGTTTTTAGCTTTGCGCGGTAAGCCTTCAGGCCATTCTGAAGTATTTGCAGGGCAGTAGTGTCGTATTGATTATTCTGTTTTGCTGTTTCAAGCAATGTGTCTGTTTTGCCGTTTTTTAGCAATCCCAATTGCTTAGGCTCTGCTTTTTTACCGCTACGTGTGATCATTGCGACAACTTCTTTTTTGGTACTGTTCACCGACAAAGATGTGTTCATAGCTAGTACTCGCGTGTCTTCACTTCGCACCGCTGTTTCTTTAGATACTGCATCAGCGATACGTATTAGTTCCGTCTGTTCCTGTGCAAGCTCCATTAATGCGACAGAATTTGATTGTTTACCACTACTCAAAAACATTAAAAGAAATATTCCAAGGAAGATTAATAGTAGGAGCCCAGCACCAACAATTAATACTCGTTGTTTCGTGGAATTACCGGAAGGCAGGTTGAACGATCCTGACTTCTTTGGGTCAGTGCCACTGTTCATAATAAAATCGTACGGGTTTTGCTCGGGCGGGGGAGCTGCAGGTGGAACGGGATTGTACGGTTGGTTGGGTTGCATGGTATTAATTTAAGCATAACTACTGTCTTACCCCAACACCAAGCATCTTTCTTATGCTGTACCAACACCTCTAAACACGGTACCCTATAGATATGGATGCGGTAGAAGAGATTAAGAGTAGATTAAGTATTGATGACGTGGTGAGTCAGTATTTGGAGCTCAAAAGATCGGGTCGCAATTTTAAGGGCTTGAGCCCATTTAGCCAAGAAAAAACCCCAAGCCTTATGGTTAGTCCCGAAAAACAAATCTGGCATGACTTTAGCAGTGGTAAAGGTGGAGATATGTTTAGTTTTGTTATGGAGCTCGAAGGTATAGACTTCAAGGCCGCGCTTGACCTGCTTGCACGCCAAGCAGGAGTTGACCTGGCTCAATATCGAACTCAGGGTAGCGGGGAAGCAAGCAAACAAAAAGATCAGATATACTCCGCGCTCGAACTTGCGGCAAAGTTCTATCAGGTACATCTAAGTCGCAACAAAACCACGCTCGATTACGTGGTAAATAATCGGAAGTTCACCAAATCGACCGCGACAACCTTTCGGCTCGGATACTCACCGTCGCAAGACTCGGCACTCGTGACATTCTTGCGTAGCAAGGGCCACAGTGATGACATTATCAAACGTTCTGGGCTAGGTACGAAGCGCTATCGTGGTTTTGGCGACATGTTTCGTGGTCGACTCATGGTTCCGCTCCAAGACAGCACAGGTCGTGTTATTGGCTTTACAGCACGCCTACTTGACGCAAATCCTGATGCACCAAAGTACATCAATACACCACAATCTCCAGTCTATGACAAAAGTCGACACGTGTTTGGTCTGCACCTCGCCAAGGATGATATTCGTAAGCAAGACTACGCAGTTGTTGTTGAAGGAAACCTAGATGTTATCGCCAGTCATCAAGCCGGTGTTATTAATGTTGTTGCCACAGCGGGGACAGCACTTACAGAGGCGCACCTGAAGGCCTTGAGTCGCTTTACATCAGACATCCGACTTGCCTTTGACCAAGACGAAGCAGGACTCAAAGCCACTGAGCGGGCAATTCCAATTGCTAGTAAGGTTGGTGTTAATCTTAGCATCGTCAGCGTTCCAGCGGGCAAAGATCCCGATGAACTAATCAAAAAAGATGCTAGCTTGTGGCGAGATATCGTGACCAAACCACAGTACGCTGTAGATTGGATTATGGATCGTTATCAGCAGATACTCGACCTTGATTCTGCCCAAGGCAAACGAAAGTTTAGCGACCGAGTACTGGCAGTGATCGATGATTTGAGCGATAGCGTCGAGAAGGATCATTATTTGCATAAAACTGCCAAACTTCTCGGAGTAAGTGTGGATGCACTCCGTAGTAAAAGTAGCAAAATAGTAAAACCTGTAAAGCAGGCCGAGCATAAACAGGTTAGGGAGATGCCTCTCGTTGATAGCGCCACAGCAGACCAAATAAAGGCCGAAAACAAACTACTAGCGCTTGCACTACTGCTTCCCAGCCTCCGGTCTTACCTTGATCCGTTGTCGCCAGAGATGTTTAGGCAACCAAATGCTCAAAAGCTACTTAATTTCCTAAAGAGTGAGCCGGGGTTTAATTACCAGACTGATCCAACCGGTGCTCAATTGCAGGAATCTGCTGAATATGGTAAAATGTTAGCATTATTATATGAAGAGCTCTATCAGAGTCTCGAGGTTATAGAGCTTCGCTATGAAGCCACTCGATTGCAGATTCGTCAGATAGAAACATACGTAAAAACGAAAAAAAGCCAGTTAGCTGTCGCCATGCAGAGTGCTAATGATACTGAGATAGATCAAATGCTCGAATCGGCAAAAAAACTCGATGTACTACTAAAATTAGCCAAGGAGAAAACTAGATAATGCCCAAGAAATCAACCAAGAAAGAACAAGCACCACTAACACCGGAAGAAGCCAAAGCTGAACTCGTCGCCAAAGCCAAAAAAGCCGGTGAAATTAATCAAAAAGATATCACAGCAATTTTTCCAGATACCCCAGACAATGTCGACATTCTCGACCATCTTTATACTGAACTTGCCGACAGCAATATCAAGATTGTTACCGCATCTGACCCAAGTGGTCCAGAGTTTAGTGATGAATGGGTTGCCGAAGATAACGAAGAGGTAGTTGTTACCGATCAAGTTTATCTTGATGATGTTGCAGATGACTCAGTACGTTTGTACCTACGTGAGATCGGTAAAATCCCACTATTAAAAGCTGACGAAGAATTGGCTCTCGCCAAACGCGTAGTCGCTGGCGATAAAGAAGCAAAAGACCAAATGGCAGAAGCCAACATGCGACTTGTCGTGAGTATTGCAAAACGTTACGTCGGACGTGGACTCGATCTACTTGATCTTATCCAAGAAGGTAATACAGGTCTTCTTCGAGCAGTCGAGAAGTTCGACCCAGATAAGGGATTTAAGTTTAGTACATACGCAACATGGTGGATTCGTCAGGCCATTACTCGTGCTATCGCTGATCAGGCTCGAACGATTCGTATCCCGGTACACATGGTTGAGACTATTAATAAACTACTCCGTACCCAACGACGACTTACTCAAGAGCTAAACCGTGAACCGACCAACGAAGAAATTGCCAAAGAGATGGAAATTGACGTCGAGAAAGTTGAACACATCATGAAGATCAAGCAAGACATCAGTAGTCTCGATGCCTCTGTTCGTGATGACGAAGAAGACAGTGTACTGGGTGATTTCATCGAAGACGAGGACACCGTTAGTCCAGAAGAGTCTGCCACAGGGCAACTACTCAAAGAGCATGTCAAAGACATGCTCGGGGCGTTAACTGAACGTGAACAAAAGATCCTTAAGCTTCGCTTCGGCCTAGAAGATGGTAAAAGCCACACACTCGAGGAAGTGGGTCAGGAATTTAACGTTACACGTGAACGTATCCGTCAGATCGAGGCCAAGGCTCTCGCCAAACTACGCAAACACAAAGACGCCAAAAAACTACACGACTATATTTCATAAGGAGTGGAACATGAAAATCATTGGACTCGCTGGTACTAATGGCAGTGGCAAAGATACTGTCGCTCATTTGCTAAGAGATAAGTATGGTTATTTGTTTGCAGACGCAACCGCCATGCTCGGCGATGAGCTAACCAAACGTGGCTTACCGCATGAACGCGTAAATAAATCAGACCTAAGTGCAGAATGGCGTAGAGAACATGGCATGGGCGTCATTGTTGATAAGGCCGTAGAGATGTTCAAGGCTGGAGATTACAAGGGCCTTATCGTAGGCAGCCTACGCCACCCTGGTGAAGCTGACCGGGTACACGAATTGGGTGGCATAGTAGTGTGGGTAGATGCTGATCAGCATGTTCGCTACGATCGTATCAGCAACGCAAACAGGGGAAGGGTAGAAGACAACAAAACATTCGAACAGTTTGCAGAAGAAGAGGCACGAGAGATGTCACAATCTGGCGACAAAGCGACGCTTAATATGGGCGCAGTTAAAGCTCGGGCCGATATCACGCTTACCAATGATGGTAACGATATAGAAGTGTTTAGAGTGCTGGCTGCACAGACGCTAGAATTGTAGTATCAAATTTATGAGCCAGCGTATAATAACTTGTAATGAGTAGTGTGACCCCAAAGCAGGATGTAGATACATTTCGGAAACAACTTGTTGAGTACAAGTCGTTAATTGATGCAGACATAATGCGGTACGCAAAAACACTGCAAAAGACTACCTTACAAGAGTTTGGGATTAATTCCCGGGTGGCACTGGACGCGTATTTAGCTATTCTGGAGCGTGGAGGCAAGCGTATCCGCGGAGCATTGACTATGGTGGGCTACGAGATGGCTGGTGGCACCGATA
>CAYJDY010000009.1:3159-6784 GCA_964369045.1 uncultured Candidatus Saccharibacteria bacterium | reverse complement strand
GATACCCACATCGACAGTATTAAACCTTTTGCCATCAACGCAGGCCTAGCCTTCCAGATAACTGACGATAACCTAGGGGTATTCGGGACTGAATTCGAGAGTGGCAAATCGCCACTCGATGATATTCGTGAAGGTAAACGAACCCTTCTTACAGTCTATGCTCTGGAGCACGGTAGTGATTCTGATAAGAACTTCCTGATGCAGATGCTCGGTAATAGTGGTTTAACACAGCTGGAATTTGAGAGAGTCAAAGATATCTTGGTGTCGTCTGGTGCACTAGATTTTGCCAAAGAGAAAGCGTCGTATCATGTAGAGATCGCCAAGTCATCGCTCGATAAAAATAGATATTTTAATGCTCACCAAACGAGCTTCCTCAGTAGTCTCACCGACTTTCTTCTAACACGCAATAAATAGCACCACGGCACCAGTGCTATACTGGTTCTACTGTGAATAGAGAAAAAGAGATTTTCAAACAGGGGAGTACAACGTACTATTTCAGCTCGATATTCTTTCCCCGAAAGATTAAAGCCGACGTGTTCAAGTTATACAGTTTTGTGCGTGTCGCCGATGATTATGTGGACAATATTCCAGCCGACAAATCAGAATTTAAGCGTCTGCGAAAACTGTGGGAAACATCAATCGCCGATGCTCACTTTGAAACTACCGTCTCTGCATCAGACGACGTGAATACAAGGGTAGTTAAGAATATGGTAAGTGTTTCTCGTAAGTATCGTTTTGAACAAAAATGGGTTACATCGTTCCTTGATTCAATGCAGGCAGACCTCGACAAAAAGAAGTACAGAACACTCGAGGACATAATTTGGTATATGTATGGCTCAGCAGAAGTTATCGGGCTTATGATGGCGAAAATTATGGGCTTGCCTAAGAAGGCCTACCCATATGCCAGAATGCAGGGAAGGGCGATGCAATACATAAATTTTGTGCGCGACATTGCCGAAGACAATCGATTAGGTAGATTGTATTTTCCAGCATCCGAGCTCAAAAAGTATGGGCTGGCCGACCTACAAACAAAAACTGTTAGCAAGAACCCTGAAGCTTTTGAAGCTTTTCAGCGTGCACAGATAAAGCAGTACAAACAGTGGCAGAAAATAGCAGATAAAGGCTTCCGGTTTATCCCAAGGAGATTACGTATTCCTCTTAGGACAGCCACAGACATGTACAACTGGACTGCTGAAACAATAGAAAAAGCCCCACTGACTGTTTATGGCCGAAAAGTGAAGCCAACAAAAAAACGGGTATTAACTAGAGCGCTCAAACGTTCATTCAGTCGTTAGATTCAGTATCTATCTCATTATGTTTGGCAAGTATGGGCAGCTTTTCGTACCCTGGGCTGTTCTTGATGTAATCGAAAAGTAATTGCAATATTTGTCGCATACTTTCTGCAATTTCTGGATGATCGATACTAATGCCATATCCTTCACCGTTCATACATACTGCCTGAACTTGATTTCCTGAAACAGCCCATTCAACTGGGGCGGTGTATTCCTCGCGCTTTATCCATGCACGCTTCAGGCCACCTGTTCGAGCATCTTTTCGTGAATTAGAGTGAGCGTACATAACTATTGGAGTAATACCCCATCGACGTTTTTTGTATTTTGGAGCAAGTCGTCTAATTTGCGACATAGTTTCAAGTGTAAAATATGGTACATCAGCTATGCTTCGTATGAAATAAAGGTTGCGCCCGGGCTGTTCCATCTGCTCCGTAAACATACCAATAAGCTCCTTACGACCCTTGTATTGTTTTACTTTTGGTTGCTCGCCACCCGTATGATATTCACTTAGCATTTGCGGAAGACGTCGTTCGAGTAGTGCTAATTGTTCCTCAGTTTGGCTCAGCTGCTTGCTCAATAGTTCTTTTAAGACCGTTGGACTAACAGGGTAGTATATAAACTTTTTATTCTCGTCACTTTTTGTTGCCAGACCCAGGTCAACTAGTTTATCTAGTCGAGCGTAGGCGTTACTTCGACTTTCGCCGGATAGTTTTACGTATTGAGCAGGCCGAAGGCTCTTTTTTAGAATCAACGCACGATATGCATGCGCTAAATTTTGTGGAATACCGAGTGACACTAGAAGTTTTTCATCCATATACTAACAGTAGTATGGATAGATATTTTTGTCAAAACAAAAATGACAAAATGGAATCAACATCTTGAGAAACGCAATAAAGTATAGACAATAATATATTTAAGAACTATAATGGCAGTTATGACAAATTTTTCAAACTACGAACTAGACCAAGTACAAGCAAACCCGAAGGGTGTATATGCATTAGCAAATGGGCTTATACCAGAAATCGCTGACCTCGCTGGCTATGCATTAAGTGAAGCACCTAACGATGAAGAGCTACGAGGATTCGTAGGGCTCGTGGGGCCTGACAAAGAGCTCCAGAAGAACATATCACGAGTGACGGATGTACTAGGCGATCAGGCGACTGAAACTACAGCAGACTGGGTAGAACGATCTGGAGTGCTCGCACCTGTAAACCGCGCATTTAAAAGCACCGTTGATACTCCAGCTTCAGTCGATACGGTCTTATGGAGTGGGGGTGTAGCGAACTGGATGCTTCGACGTCGTAATCTTACGGAACGTCTTGATCCGCAAAACGTAGGACAAGTTCTGCTTCCGCTTGGAACACGTAGCATGGGTAACGCAGAACATCAGTTTGTAGCTACTTTAGCCAACAAACTTGGGCGACAACCAACCGAGGCAGAGTTTGCCGAAACGTACATTATTGGCGGATTGAGCGTAGCGGGCTTTGAGGTAGAAATTATCCCAGTTGACAGTACTAATGGTGACGATATTTTGGATGCCTCAGTAGCAACACGTCCAGAATTATTGGACGGCAGTGTGTTGGTAGTAGCGAATGCCCCAAATGCTATACAAGGAACAGGCCAATTTAGACTTGCGGCTCAACGTCAAGACGCATCATTTGACGAGGGAGATACACAACTCTATATGATGGGCGATACTATTCCTGTGGCACGTAACGGGGAAGGTACCGCTACACACCAAAATCCCAAAACTGCACTTGGACAAATCGCTCGGAACGCACTCTTTTTGCACCAAGCAACAAATAAATAGTCACGCGATTAACAGTAGGTATGTGAGTACACGTCCTATTGTAAAAAAGTGCAAAAAGTTGTACAATTAGTCACTTATGAAAAAAGGAAATCATAGTGGCCGCTAAAGCAGACACTGACGGCCTACGCACCTATATGAATAGTGCTCTCACGCACGAGTTATTGACCCGTGATCAAGAGGCAGAACTCAGTGCGACGTACCAAGCTGGCGCACGAGCTACTGAGCTACTTGATCGGCTAAAATTTGAGGACGAAAGTGGCGATCTTGCCGACGAAGCGTATCAGGATGCAGTTATGGTTGCCAGGTTGGGTCATGTTGCGGTTATTGCAGGCAAAGAGGCAGAACACACATTAATTACTTCGAACCTGAAGTTGGTTGTATCGATTGCAAAAAAATACCAAGGACATGGTTTACCTCTTCTGGATCTAGTTCAGGAAGGTAATATAGGCCTGTTCAGTGCTATTGAGAAGTTTGAACCTGAAAGAGGAAACAAGATTAGCACCTATGCAACGTGGTGGATCCG
>CAYJDY010000009.1:0-3059 GCA_964369045.1 uncultured Candidatus Saccharibacteria bacterium | reverse complement strand
AGCGATGGTTATGCAGAGACTGAAAGAGATCAGGTTTTCGCTGCCTTTTGGACAAAACTAGAAGATATATTGGATGCTCGACAAAGAGAAATCATAATCTTGCGCCATGGTTTATTCGGTAACGAACCGCATACACTGGAGGAAGTAGGTAAAAAATTTAACCTTACACGTGAGCGAATTCGTCAGATAGAATCGCAAGCGTATCAACAGATTCGGAATCGTAGCGACGACGTGCCCATTTTTGGAGACTTTAGCGTTTAACAAGTCTTTGAACTTCTCGAATAGCTAAAAATAGTACTGCGCCAAACACAGCGTACAGCCAATCAACTGCGCTGAGCGGTCCAGCTCCGAAGTACTGATTGATTGGTGAATACAATATTGCCACGACACAGGTTAGTGACAGTAGTATCGAAAACCACAGGTGTTTATTGTGGAATTGGTAGCGTGTAAAAAGTCCATCCTGGCTTCTTCGTTGAAGGATATTGCCCAGCTGGCACAGCACAATGGTTAGGTAGGTAAGAGCGGTGGCCTGCATATGTAAAGGACTCCCGCTATGAACTGTATCGGCAGACACACCGTTGCGACCAAAGAACATTAGGTAGTTCGCGAACGCAAAGCCACCGATTAATAAGCCACACCAAAGAAGGTCAAGAATAGAACGAGAATTTAGGATGTGATGATGTGGGTCCCGTGCAGGCTCATGCATGAGTTCACGATCGGCTTTGTCCCAGCCAAGCGCAGCAATAGGGAAGAGTTCTGCGATAAGGTCAATAGCCAATATCTGCATGACTGTCAGCGCCAGAGGAACCCCAAAAAGACTGGCAGCGGCAAGACTTACCAGGTTTACGACGAGCTCAGCACTGTTGGATGTGAAGCAACTCAAGGTACCTTTTTTGATGTTCTGGAATACGACACGTCCTTGTTGTACGGCACTAATAAGCGTATGGAAGCTATCGTCCAGTAGAACTATATCTGCAGATTGCTTTGCCACGTCTGTTCCTGTCACGCCCATGGCGACACCGATATCGGCGCGCTTTAGTGCAGGTGCATCATTGATACCATCACCAGTGACCGCAACTACACGGCCACTGTCTTTTATGAGGCCAACAATACGCAGTTTGTCCTCGGGGCTTACTCGTGAGAATATGGTGCTTCCCGCTAGCGTAATATCCAGGATCTGTTTGTCGCTTAGTTTTTGTACCTCTTCGCCAATGACTATGCGGATGTCTTTGGCGTCGTCTGCAAGACCTGCCTTGATGGCTATGGCCTGAGCAGTAGATGCGTAGTCACCGGTAATGATGGACACGCTGATCTGCGCATCGTGCGCTTGTTGCATAGCCGATGGGACTTCCTCGCGCAAGGGATCTATCATGGAAACCATGCCGAGGTAGGTCAGACCTTCCTCAACCTCTTCCATGGTAAGTGAATCTAGGTTTGTATTGGCAGGGAGCACCTTGTAGGCATAGCCAAGATTACGAAGGGCAACTTGTGCCAGTTTTTCATTCTCGTCCAAAACCGCACGGGACGTTTTTTTATCCAGAGGGCGAATGTGTCCATGATCCCAAACATCGGAACACTTTTGTAGTACGCTTTCAGGGGCACCCTTTACGAAAACATAGTTGCGTTTACCGTCTCCCCAGGCACGAATAGAACTCATTCGTTTTCGCGCAGAGTCAAAGGCAAACTCCTTTAGCTCAGGGTAAGAAACATCAAGATGCAAGGGATCAAGCCCAGCTTTTCGCGATAATGTGATGAGGGCAGCCTCCGTTGGATCGCCAATTGCATACCAATCGGCATGCTCGGCATCGGGTCCATCGACGTGTGCGTTACTAGCAAAAACACCAGCGACAAAAAACAACTCCAGCTCCTTGAGCTCCGCAGGGCTGAGCCCGCTCTTACCGAGTGTTAACCCTTTTACTATTTTGCCATTAGCTTCGTAACCAACACCAGAAACCGAATAAGTTTGCGTCCCAATCAGGAATTGTTCTACGGTCATCTGGTTTTTGGTAAGTGTGCCCGTTTTGTCGGTACATATAATGCTCGTTGCACCCAATGACTCAACAGCAGATAGTTTTTTGACCAACGCACGAGCGCTGGCTAACTTTTTGGCGGCCTGGGCCAGGGTGGTGTTAATCTCTGCTGGTAGACCTTGAGGAATGATTGAACTAGCGATACCAATTGCAAAAAGTAGGGCTTCCTTGATCCCAAGATCTGCGTTGATGGCAATGGGCAGTAGTACGGCACAAAGTACTACGGTTCCTTCTGTCACATGCTTGGCTATATTGTTCATTTCTCGCTGCAAGGGGCTGATGTCTTGTGATGTATCTTGGCTTAGGTTAGCAATTCGACCGAGTTCTGTATTCATACCAGTGCCGACGACAACTCCGTACCCGTGGCCGGTAGCTACCGTTGTCCCCATAAATGTCAGGTTATGCCGATCACCGATGGGGACTACCGACTCAATGACGTGGGTAAACTTTCGACTCGGATTGCTTTCGCCCGTTAGTGCAAAGTCGTTGGTAGATAATTCAGACTCTTCGACGACACGAAGATCAGCAGGTACAGAGTCACCTTCCTCAATATAGACAATATCGCCAACGACTATCTCGGTACTAGCAATGATCTCCAGCTTGCCGGCTCGCATAACTTTTGCTTCAGGTACCACAAGACGAACCAGACTCTCCATTATTCGCTCCGCTTTGTATTCCTGCGTGAAGCCGATGATCGTATTGAAAGCCACCAGCGCAAAAAGTACGATACCTGTACGGCTGTCACCGAGGAATAGCGAGATGATACCGCTTATGACCAGCAAGACAATCATAAGGTCTTTGAACTGCCGTAGAAACCTTATAGGTAGGGGAGTGGATTTGTTTGCCTCCAGCTGGTTTGCACCGTTTTGTTGAAGGCGACTCTTGGCTACCGCGTCTTCTAGCCCAGGACGTTCTGTATTGAATAATTTGTATACGGTCGCCTCATCCAACAGATAGGCTGGTTTATCATTTTTTTGTTCAGACATACATAAGCAGTATACGTGTTTATAAACGACTCCCAAAACGCGG
>CAYJDY010000008.1:23445-30665 GCA_964369045.1 uncultured Candidatus Saccharibacteria bacterium | reverse complement strand
TCTGCAAGAATGACCAACAAAAAAGCCCACCGAAGGTGAGCTGTTTTGTTGGTGACCCCGGCGGGATTCGAACCCGCGATCTTCTGGATGAGAACCAGATATCCTAACCACTAGACGACGGGGCCTAAGCTGAATTTAACTTGCAAATATTACCATAATAACAGAGAAGAGTCCAGTGCAGAGCCTTCCATTTTGCTCTAGTAATACGTGGTTGTAGTGGGAGTTCGAGTCTGCCATAATTGCTTATGGTTATATGCCAAACGAAAGCCAACAAAACCTCGAACCAGCATCTCTAAAGCCGGTCCAGAGGGGATTGATCGTGTTTAGCTGTCACTTTGTGGCACTCTTTTTGCTGTTCATTTTAACGCGACGTAGCTTGTCATTATTACCGTGCTTGTTTTTTATCACTGTAATCTCCGCAGCACTGACCTATATAGAACTACAGCTGTCTGCAAAAAATAGAAGCACAGGCCAGGGAAAGCGTGTTGACAGCCCCAAGAACCAGCTCGGGTCATTACTAGGCGGTAATAAGAATGGACAAACAGGAATATTCGAGGCCGTTTCTGACGGTATTGTTGCGATAGACAACAGAGGTCTCATCAAAATGCTCAATAAAGCAGCCGGGGATCTTGCTGGCTGGGAACAAAAAGATGCGCTCAACATAGATCACAGATCTGTGTTCAAGCTTTGTGATGTAAAGGGAGTGCCGTATAACGATAACAATGACCCGTTCTTAAAGGTACTGCGAAGCGGTAAATCATTACGAGACAACAACGCGACTATTATTACCCAGGGAAGTAAAAAACATCTGTCATTAAGCCTCAACGTCTCGCCAGTAGTGGACAAAACTGGAGTCTTAACCGGAGCCGTTGCAATTCTACGAGACGTCAGCGAAGAGCGCGAGGAAGAACGCCAACGAGGAGAGTTCATAAGCACCGCCAGCCATGAAATGCGTACCCCAGTTGCAGCTATTGAAGGGTACCTAGCCTTGGCAATGAATGACAAAGTAACCAAGATCGACGCGAAAGCTCGGGAATATTTATCAAAAGCGCATGAGTCGACACAACACCTTGGGCGCCTCTTCCAGGATCTTCTGACTAGCTCAAAGGCAGAGGATGGACGACTGTCAAATCATCCCGAGATTATCGAGATGAGTAATTTCCTGTCGCACCTCACTGAAGACCTCCGGTTTAGTGCTCAGAAAAAGAACCTGGCGGTTGAGTTCGTAGTCGGCATTAGCGGTGCCAACGTCAATGCGACCAGTGAACTAGGTGGAAGTACACGAGTCGTCCAACCCCTCTATAATGTTTACGCCGACCCAGAACGACTTCGTGAAGTAGTTGCCAACCTGTTTGACAACGCTGTTAAATACACTGACGCAGGAAAAATATCTATCGGCTTAACTGGGGATGATAATGTCGTACAAATCTATGTAAAAGACAGTGGGAAAGGAATACCAACAGAGGATGTGTCGCACCTGTTCCAAAAGTTCTATCGGGTCGACAGCTCAGCCACTCGAACTATTGGAGGAACAGGGCTTGGATTGTTTATTTGTCGAAAGATTATCGAGATGTATAACGGGCGCATTTGGGCAGAAAGCGAGCAGGGCAAGGGTAGCACATTCTTCATCAACTTACCCCGCCTGAGCAACCAGCGATACGCCGAGCTAAGTGGCAGTTCAGACGTACGTGTAGTCCGCGCGACAACTGATGTGAAAGTAGGTTAGATTTTAGTTGCCCCGGACATGCGTAGTGCATAGTTATTATGCTACAATAACGTAAACGTAAGCTTATAAGGGTACAATACAAACTATGTCGAAGATAATGCTGGTCGAAGATGATAATAACCTCCGTGAGATTTACGGTGCACGGCTCCTAGCCGAGGGTTACGAAATCGTCTCAGCCAAAGATGGTGAAGAAGCATTGGCCTTGGCCGTAAAAGAAAAGCCAGATCTTATCATTAGCGATATTATGATGCCCAAGATAAGTGGCTTTGATATGCTGGACATTTTACGCAGTACTGCAGAAACAAAGCACACAAAAGTGATCATGATGACTGCACTTAGTCAGGTCGAGGACAAAGAACGAGCTGATCGCCTTGGTGCGGACCGGTATCTTATCAAATCGCAGGTAACTTTAGAGGATGTGGCCAAAGCTGCCAAGGAAGTTCTTGGAGAAGGCGAAGGACAAGGAGTTGTCGTACCATCTGCCGCCGAACCAGCCCCAATCAAAGTTGATACCCCAAATCCAACACCAGTAGCAACTCCAGTAGCTGAACCAGTACAAGCCCCAACCCCGACGCCTATGCCAACACCAACTCCAGTTGTTGATACCCCAGCTCCAGCACTACCCGCAACAGATGCACCGGCCCCAAATCCAACACCAGTAGCAACTCCAGTAGCTGAACCAGTACAAGCCCCAACCCCTACAAGCACGGGGAACCGTCAGCTCCTGGCCACAACAATCGCTGCTATGGGTGGTACCCCGACAAACGACTCCGCAACCACACCTGATCCTACAGCACCGGCTAACACACCCCAGCCACAAGCCAATGTCCCGGCACCAGGTGAAATATCGAAAACCTCAATTCATACCAAAGTTATTAATCCAATAAACGACATCACCCAGCAAGGTTCAGACCTAGAGAAACTTCTGGCTGAAGAAGAAGCGAAGGAAGCATCGGCAAAAGCCAGCACCGGCCCTGTACCAGTCGTAAATGACCTTACTCCACCCGAACTACTTGCCAAGCAAGCAGAAGAGCAGGCAGAAGCTGAAACCGAGAAACAAGCCGAACAACCACCGCTAACTCCACCGCCAGCAGCCTAAATAGACCGGGCATTACATAGATATTGTCAGCTCTACGGTATACTGTTGCTTATGCGCATAAACAAATACGTCGCCCTTTCTACCGGAATATCACGCCGTGCAGCCGATAAGGCCATTACTTGGGGACGAGTAAAAGTTAATGGTGTTGATGTCACTACTGGCCAAGACGTTGGGCCTGATGACCTAGTAACCTTGGATGGGAAGCAGATTTCTCCAGCAGAATCTTTTACAACTATCATCTTTAACAAACCTGCTGGATACGTCGTAAGTCGTGATGGACAAGGAGCAAAATCAATCTATGAACTGCTCCCAGAGAATATGCACCAACTCAAACCAGTTGGTCGTCTCGATAAAGCCAGCTCGGGCCTGCTCCTACTAACCAACGACGGTGAACTGGCAAATAAGCTAACGCACCCCAGCTATAAAAAAGATAAGATATATGAGGTCGAGTTGTATATTGCGTTAAAGCCAGCAGACAAACTTGCTTTGCAAAAAGGCATTCAGCTCGAAGACGGTATTAGCAAGCTCAAGCTCACTGGTAACGACACGCACTGGACGATCACAATGCACGAAGGTCGAAATCGACAGATTAGACGTACTTTTGGTGAATTAGGATATACAATCGCACGATTACATCGGACTAGCTTTGGTGAGTACGAACTAACTAACAATATTGGTCCGGGCAAATACCAAAAAGCGGCATAGAAATAGCATCAAATAGTTGCGTGTTGCCGTTTTTATGGTAAAGTATACAAAACAGCAAGGGCTGTTTTCTTTATATATGAACACTACCAAAGAAACTTACACCCCAAGTCCTCTATGGGTACCTGACTACATCGATGAATTCACCGCAGAAGTGGCATCGCTGTACGATGACGTCGTGCCTAACTACCACCGTGAAGGAGAACTAGCTACTACCTTGGCCGAAGTTTCACAACTTTGCTATGTTCCTGTTGCTCATCCGGATTCACCAATATACCGCGCAGGTAAGGCAATTAGTCAGGGAGAGGGTAATTGTATGGCACATACTGAAGTTGTGGCAAGTATTGGAACCGCTTTGGGCCTCGACATGATGATCAGGTGGGATGACGTACATGCCACGGCATTTTTTATTGGTAGCATTGCCATCTGGGAGATCGACGGATACACAGGTAAGTCGAGAGACTGGCTAGAATACTACAGCAATTTGCCAAATACAACCGATCAATTTATCCGAGAATTATCCCGTGATAATCAAGGTGGATTCATATACGTTCCGCCCGGCGAGCAAAAAGCAACGACTACTAAAACACCCAAGAAACTGGGCGAAACATGCTATCCTCGGGCAACAAACAGTGATTTCACACTGTTGATGCCTGTGGAGCAGGGCGTTGAATTCTTTGGAGCACATGGTGACCTCAAACGTTACGAGCAGTGTGATCCAGAAAGGTATCGCGCACTCTCAGGTCAAATCCAAGGATACATTCCGCAAAGCTTAACTACTTGGGACCAAACTGAAGCAGTTCGATAACCCATTACACTATGAACACTGCTAAAGAAACATATGCCCCACGTCCTTTATGGACACCTCCCGAAATCAAAGGAGACATAGCACGCCTTGCCGAGGTTTACCATGAGACGGGTAGTGGACATCGAGATGAAGCAGTGTTAGGGCAGTCGCTGGCAGCAGCTTCGCAGACCCGTTTCAAGCTGAAAGCAACCGCTGAATCACCATTTTACCGGGCCGGGCCCGCGATAGAGCAAGGGAATGGCAACTGCATGGCACATTCCGAAGTAGTCGCACGTGTCGGCCAAGCACTGGGCCTTGATATGATGGTGGCATGGAATGGCACACATGCTACCACTCTCTTTCTTGGTCGGGTCGCCATCTGGAGAGTTGACGGCTATAGCAATGCGTCGGTCACCTGGTTCTTCCTAAGGTCATTCCAAGCCGAAACCCAGCAAGATATTCGAGAGCTGTATTCAGAGCAGCAGGGTGCCTTCATCTATGTACCTCGGGTGCATGGAAACAAGCGACCAAAAGTAGAGTACACACCCCCAAAGCTCGGTGACACAACCTTCCCATCAAATGATAATTTCGTGTACAATCTCGTCTTACCGGTTGAACAAGGCATCAACTTCTTCGGTGCCACTGGTGATCTCAAGCGTTACAGTATTGCTGATAGTCGAAAATATACTGCTCACGCCGAGGAAATCAGAACCTACATTCCAAGAACGATACAATCAGAAGACTAGTCAACAGAGGTGATATGTGGTAAAATAAACTACTATGGCAAAAAAATTACCTATCGTAGCTATTGTTGGTCGAGCCAACGTCGGGAAATCGACGCTTTTTAATAATATCCTCCGCAGACGAGAAGCAATTGTCGCCGACGAAGCCGGGACAACACGTGACAGTATTATGGCTAAAGCCTCAGTGTTTATTGATGCTCCAGGCGACGAAACAGAAGAAAACCAGAACGAGCGTTTTGTTCGCCGTACCGATGGAACAGACCGAAAGCGAAAACCAAAAGTCGAACGTGAGCGTCAAGATTTCTGGCTCGTTGATACAGCCGGCATGAAAGATGCCGAAGATGATTTTGAGTTTACGATTCAAGAACAGATAGCCCAAGCTGCCGACAGCGCCGATATCATCTGGGTTGTTATCGAGGGCCAAACTATTATTACCGAAGAAGATCGTCGTGTTGCCAAAATGGCACTCCGCACCAAGAAACCAGTTTTTCTGGTCGTAAATAAAATGGACAAGGCGTCGGATAAATCTGCCTCCGATTTTCAGAGACTTGGAATCAAGCCGATTATCCTAGTTAGTGCATCACAAAATGCCGGCATTGATAACCTACTCGAAGAGCTTGTTGCGCACATTCCAAAAGCCAGCCTAGACGAAGACCCAAACAGGTTGCATATCGCCATTCTAGGACGCCCCAACGTTGGTAAATCGCAGTTGTTCAATACTCTCGCCAAAAAACAGCAAGCAATCGTTGCTGACCGAGCCGGCACTACACGCGACATCAACAGAACAACCGTGAAGTATCAGGGAAGAGAAATTGAAGTACTCGACACGGCAGGCATCCGAAAAAACGGTAAGATCGAAGTCGGGATTGAGCGTTTCAGTGTTATACGAAGTCTTAGCGCCATCGAACAAGCTGACATCTGTATCCTTATGATGGATGTCAACGAACTCAATGTGCAGTTAGACCAAAAAATTGCCGGCATGATCAAAGAAGCGGGCAAGGGCCTGATACTCGTCATCAGCAAGTGGGACAGTATTGACGAAGAGAAGACTGCTTTTACTCGTGATCAAATGGCGGGACAAATTCGAAATAACTTCCCGTTCGTTCCATGGGCTCCTTTGGTTATCACGAGCTCGGTCACAGGGCAAAATGTCACAAAACTGTTTGAGCTAGCACTCGAAATCGATCAACGTCGTAAAACAACCTTTACTACCAGTGAGCTCAATCGGTGGTTACGCAAAGTTGTTAGCATGCATCCACCGGCAGGCCTCAAAAACCGCGCACCAAAGCTAAACTATATCGTTCACGAAGACGATAACCCCATCCCAAGCTTCAAAGTATTTGGCTCTCATACCAAATTCCTACACTGGAGCTATAAGCGCTATATGGAACGAAACTTCCGCGAAAACTATGACTTCGCTGGATCACCAGTGCACTTTTGGTTCATAGAAAAGCATGTGACACACAAGCATGGCACACGCCCTGAAGAAGATTAAACATTGCTCTCACGGCGTGTTTTGCCCATAATAGGCGCCAATGGCACTATTTCAGAAGAAGTTTACTAATACATCGTCAACCGCACCACTCTATACCATTGGTGGTCAATCAACGCTGCTGATTGTTGGACTCGGCAATCCTGGCAAAGAGTATGAATACACGCGCCATAATGCCGGATTTATCTGTGTAGACGCTTTCGTACAGGCTCATGATGAGTTCGGAGAATGGGTAAACAAAAAAGATCTCTCCTGTCTACTCACCAGTGGGGTATTTGGCCCGACCAGAGTCATTGTTATTAAACCAACGTCATTTATGAACGAAAGTGGCCGGGCAGTACAGGCCGTGCAGTCGTTCTACAAAATTGCTTCGACCCAGACCATTGTCGTACATGACGAATTAGATATTGATTTCGGACAAATTCGAACCCGAATGGGTGGTGGCAGTGCTGGCCACAACGGTATCAAGTCGATCGCCGCGCATACCGGTGAAGACTTTGGTAGAATACGAATCGGCATTAACAATGAACATAAAGCAACACAAGATTCGAGTGATTTTGTACTGAAGTCGTTTAGCGCAGAAGAGAAGAGCCAGCTCTCTGCGCTCACGAGAGAAGCCGAGAGTATGATGATCGAGATCATCTATCGGGGCAACGTTTTACCTGAAACAC
>CAYJDY010000008.1:0-23345 GCA_964369045.1 uncultured Candidatus Saccharibacteria bacterium | reverse complement strand
GCCGAGAGTATGATGATCGAGATCATCTATCGGGGCAACGTTTTACCTGAAACACGTAGTTTTATCGTATAATCATAACCATAATGAAACGTAAACTATGGTTAGGCCTCTGTGCAATCTTTGTCCTAGCCGCGGCATTTTATATTTCCCCCAAACACGTGTCTGCCAGCGTGCAAGACTTCACAATTCCAAGTTTTACGGCAGATTACCACCTATCCCGAAATGATTCTAAGACGAGCATACTCAAAACAACTGAGACAATCCAAGTAGAGTTCCCCGAGACCGACCAGAATCATGGCATCGAGCGTGCAATCCCAAGCAAGTACCAAGGCCACTCCGTAAACCTACAGATCGGTGCAGTGACAGATAATGCAGGTAGAGCGTACAACTACACTACGAGACAGCAAAACAATAACACTATCCTTCGTATCGGTGATGCTAACACCTTTGTTCATGGCCCAATGGTATACAAAATAAGCTATTCGCAAAAGAACGTCATCAACTTTCAAAACAACGATGAGTTTTACTGGGATGTAAACGGCGACCAATGGCCACAAGCAATGGGGCAAGTCACATCCCGCGTGTACCTTGACCGCCAACTATCCGACGAGCTCAATGGCGAAAAAATCTGTTTTAACGGGCCAATCGGCAGCAAGCAACAAAACTGTACGATCAGCGCTGGCGAAAGTCCGCAGGAGACAGTTATTACTTCTCAAGCCTTCAATGTTCAACCCAATCAAACCTTAACATTTGATATTGCATTCAAAAAAGGCACCTTTATTCAGGGGCCAGAGGTTGCGAATGAGAAACGAACGCTAATCCTCGTACTTGTAGGCTCACTGGCAATAATAATTCTGCTTCCCGTACTGACATTCGCCATACTGTATCCAAAATGGCGAGCAACCGGAAAAGACCCAAAAGGTAGAGGTGTCATAATTCCTGAGTATGTTGCACCAAAAGGTCTCAATGTCATTAACAGTTCTTATGTGCTTAATCAGAATGTTTCTTCTCAAGCCATATCTGCAGGGATTATCGAATTGGCAGTACAGGGCTATATCCAAATTAGTGAAATCGAGAAATCGGGTTTCCTAAGTAAATCAACCGACTATCAGCTTAAAATCGTCAAAGATACTCATACTCTTGCCAAAGAGCAAAAGGATGTACTTGAAGCACTTTTTGACAAAACCAGCACCGGAACGACAACATTAATATCGACAAAGAAAAATAAGCTCTACGGCACGATAAAAAACCTCAACACTTACTTAGCTGAGAATCTAACAACTAATGGGTACTTCGCGACCAACCCTCAAAAGGCTCGATCACGATTTCTAATACCCGCCGTCCTCACATTGGTGTCAGCATTCATATTATTCTTTCTTATACCTCTAGGTATTGGTCTGCTGCTATCTGGGATTGTGATGTTTGTTTTTAGCAATCTCATGCCCGCACGCAGCCCTAAAGGCGTAGAGACGCGTGATTATCTGCTCGGGCTGAAGTCGTACATCGATCTCGCCGAAGCAGACAGGCTAAAATACCTACAAAGCCCCGAAGGTGTCGAGAAAACACCAATCAGCGCGGATGACCCCGCGCAACTTATTAAACTTTTCGAAGACCTACTACCGTACGCGATATTGTTCGGCCTAGAAAAAGAATGGGCAAAACAATTCAAAGATCTGTACAAACAGCCGCCAGAGTGGTATTCGGGCAATACCAGTACCTTTAACGCAATATACCTCGCTAATGCATTACACGGCTTCAGTGTAGCCAACAGTGCCACGTTTAGTGCACCCAGCAGCTCAGGCTCGAGCGGTTTTGGCGGTGGTGGATTCTCTGGCGGCGGTGGCGGAGGCGGTGGCGGCGGAGGCTGGTAGTTAACTGGTGGGACTAGTATTTCAGCGGTCGCACATCGAGGAAATCAAGATATCTTGGCGCACCCAGATCAGCACCCGGCACCAGTTGGAACACATCCTTTATAACTGGCGCATGACTAACCAGAATCATAGCACTTGGAACTTCCTCACTTGTCGCAGACAAAGTAGACTTTGTCGCAATATTTAATAGCTCCAGCCACTGCGATGCGCGGACACGAGGATTGGCCGAATGACCGGTGTCACCTAGCATAGCAAGCTCCTCAGGCCAATATCCCTGGACTGTACGCTCAGAAACCCAATCAGTAGCCATAATTAGGCGCGCGGTCTCTAGTGTTCGTCGAGTTGGCGAAGAAAAAACAGCAATATTCTTTACGTGCGGGATAAGGCCAGAAAGTCTAGCCTCAAACTGATCCATGGCAACTTGCTGATTGGCTACAAGATGTGGATCTGGATTACCAGTTCGCATGTCTGGCTGTGCGTGACGCACCATTAGTGCATCGATTTTATGTATACTCATTATAAATTCTACTAAAAACGACCTACAGAGGGGGTGGGCACCGCTGTAGGTCGATTTCAGTGAACAATCCTCGAGAGGATTGTTCACAATACCCTTCAACCCACCCGAGCGAAGCATCAGAGCCTAATAAAATATAATGGCCTGTGCCGCCCCGAGGAAACCTCGGGATCATCTTGTCGACTCGCTTTGAAATCGGGACCAGTAACATCGAAATGTTACAGGGTGCTAGTTAAAGGGATTAGTTTGCTTTAGAGCGCTGCGCTATTCACGAGGAAAGCACAACGAATGATAAGTGGAGGGTAACAACTTGAACGTTCGAACGCTCTAAAACAATCTAACAATTGTTAGAATTTGGGGTAGAAGGTACGTAAATACTGAAATTCAGTAATTACAAGTTGCAATTCTAGCAAATCAATTACATAATGTCAATACTAATTAATATATTTTTGTAATGTTCAATAAAGTGTTGATTAATAAAGATAAGCGTTTTTCTTTGCTCGGGAGTTTGGCACAGCCCGTGCATGAGCTCTTTTACATCGGCGAAACCCTCGATAATTTGCTGAGTAGACCCAAAATAGCCATTGTTGGAAGCCGAAAGGTAACCCCTTATGGACGTCAGATCACTCGCAAGATTGCTGGTGAGCTTGCCGAGGCGGGAGTCGTTGTTATTAGTGGCCTTGCCCTCGGTGTTGATTCCGTTGCCCACCAAGCAGTCATCGATGTGGGCGGACAGACCATCGCCGTTCTTCCTAGTGGGGTTGACCGTATCTACCCAGCATCACATCACGCCTTGGCGCAAAACATTGTTCGGCAGGGTGGGGTACTACTCAGTGAATACCCACCACACAGTGGTCAGCCAATGAAGTATCAGTTTATTGCGCGTAACAGAATCATTGCAGGTCTCAGTGACGGGATACTTATTACTGAAGCGGCGATCAATAGCGGTAGCCTCCACACTGCTGAGTTTGCACTTGAACAGGGGAAAGAAGTATTCTCCATGCCCGGGAACGTGACGAGCGCCACATCTGAGGGTACTAATAACCTCATCAAGAACGGTGCGACACCAGTGACCACTGCTTCAGACATTCTAGAAGCACTCGGCATCACGCCGAGTGCAAAGCTCTCCTACAACCCAACTAACAGCCGCCAAAACACAATACTTTTGTTACTAGGACAAGACATTCACGATATAGATATACTTTTGCACATGAGTGGCCTGTCAACGACTGATTTCCAAAGTACTATTACTGAACTCGAAATCAACGGTGTTATCCAAGAGGCGAGTGCAGGGCACCTAATACTTGCATCATAAATCTCGTATTTGCATTTATAGCGCGAACAAGGTAGTCTTACGCTTTGTTGTCTAATAAAAACTCACCCGCAAACAACACAGATAACCGTGAAAACGGCACTGTGGTTGGTGTGGAAAGAGTCGATGTTATACTTAAGCGATACTCCTTATGGCAAAAAATTTAGTAATAGTAGAATCACCAGCAAAAGCGAAAACTATCGAGAAATACCTCGGTAGTGACTTTACAGTACTCAGTAGTATTGGACACATTCGATCTATTGCAAAGAAGAATAAAGATGGCTCAGACCCAATTGACATTAAAGCCGGATTCAAAACAACATACGAGATTGACCCTGAAAAAAAGAAAACAATTGCCGAACTCAAGAAGGCAACCAAGACCGCCGAAACAGTTTGGCTGGCAACTGATGAAGACCGCGAAGGAGAGGCAATCGCCTGGCATTTATGTGAGGTCCTAAAGCTCGATCCTAAAACAACCAAACGAATTGTATTCCACGAAATCACAAAACATGCCATAGAAGAAGCGGTCAAGAATCCTCGCGTCATAGATATGAGCCTTGTGAGAGCACAGCAGGCTCGGCAAATCCTAGACAGAATTGTAGGATTTGAACTTTCTCCTGTGGTCTGGCAGAAGGTTCCGGGCGGCAAATCAGCCGGGCGCGTACAATCGCCTGCAGTTCGATTACTTGTCGAACGCGAACGCGAAATAACTGCCTTCGAGGGCTCTGACTCGTTCAAGGTTACCGCCGAGCTTACGATCGATGGCGTAACCCTTAAGGCCGAGCTACCAAAGAAGTTCGACAAAGAAGAGAAAGCCCAGAAATTCCTAGAAAGTCTCATCGGGGCAACATTTACTGTTAGTGACGTGACGACCAGCCCAAGTACCAGAAATCCTGGACCGCCGTTCACAACCAGTACGCTCCAACAAGAAGCCAACAGCCGTCTTGGCTTTAGTGCCAAAGCTACCATGGGGTCAGCACAGAAACTGTATCAAGAAGGTAAGATCACCTATATGCGAACGGACTCCGTTAATTTAAGTGGTCAAGCACTCGGCCAAATGACCGACTATATCAAGCAGAGTTACAGTGACCAGTATCATCAACTGCGCACATTCAAGACCAAATCCAGCGGCGCCCAAGAAGCACACGAAGCGATACGCCCGACAGATGTATCAAAAGAAGTTGCCAGTAGTGACGCCTACAATCAGAAGCTATATGACCTCATTCGACGACGAACGCTAGCCAGTCAAATGGCACCTGCGAAACTCGAAAAGACCACTGTCACCATAGCTATCTCAACCAGCAAAGAAGTTCTAGAAGCCAAAGGCGAGGTTATCATATTTGATGGTTTCCTTAAGGTGTATGGTGGAAACAAAAAAGACGCCGATATTTTGCCGGCAGTAAAAGCAAACGACGATCTTAAGCTTAGTAGTGCTACGGCAAAACAAGTTTTTGCTCGACCACCAGCTCGCTATACCGAAGGAAGCCTGGTGAAGAAGCTCGAGGATCTTGGAATTGGCCGACCATCTACATATGCGACCATTATCAATACTGTGCAAGTTAGGGGATACGCCGAAAAGGGTGAGGGCGAGGGTGAACCTCGTGATGTTATCTTGTTGTCTCTAAAGAAAGATGAAGTAGTACGGGAGATAGTCCAAGAAAAAACTGGTTCCGACCGAGGTAAGCTTGTCCCTACGCCGAGTGGGGAAGTAGTAAGTGACTTTTTGACAGGTCATTTTGATCAGGTAGTTGACTACGGTTTTACCGCCAAGGTAGAAGAAGAGTTTGATGATATTGCAGAAGGCAAGCTAGAGCGCAACAAGATGTTGCAAGATTTCTACACCCCATTCCACGATTTAATCGAAAAATCAGGCGGTATCAAACGAAGTGATGTTGCCCAAGCCCGAGAAATCGGTATCGACCCCAAGACAAAGAAGCCGATTTTGGCCCGCTTTGGTCGTTATGGACCGATGCTGCAATTAGGCGCCACCGAAGATGAAACAGATAAGCCGCGTTTCGCACCATTACCGAAAGGTGCAAAGATTGAAACCGTTACTTTAGAACAGGCTCTAGAAATGTTTAAGCTACCACGCACGGTGGGCCAGACAGAAGACGGCAAAGATATAAAAGCCAACATAGGACGCTTTGGCCCGTATATTCAAGTAGACAAGCTCTTCGTAAGTATAAAGCCCCTCGATCCTATGTCCATCACCCATGCGGAAGCATTGGAGCTGTACAAAGCAAAACTCAAGCTAGAGGCAGAGAAGAATATCTCTGATTTTGGTGACGGCATCAAAGTACTTAATGGTCGTTATGGTCCTTATATCACCGACGGTAAAAAGAATGCCAAGATACCAAAAGAAGTCGTTCCGAAAGACATCACTCACGAACAAGCAAAAAAAATGCTTAACGAAGCACCAGCAAAAAAGAAATTCCCAACCCGTAAAGCTAAAAAATCTTAATTTTCGTAAGATTTCATTTTAGACACAGGTACTCTTGAAAGAAATTTTCACATAATGTGAAAATTTATCCACATATTTGTATCTTGTGCGAGTTAATACTGTAGCAATATTGACACATACTTTTTATGCTAATTCCGCTACTAGGTGCTACAATAGGCTCATAAAACTATATGTTTGACTTTAAAGTGTATTAGTTATATAATTATACTCATAAACAGTAACATATACTAAAAGATTAGGAAGCAGTTGATGTCAGAAACACCAAATACTACCCCCGTTACAATCGAAACTATGGTCAAGGATATCCTCCAAACTATAGAGCGCGAACGCGAACGCGAGATTGTCTCTCGTCGCTTCGGATTATTCGACCGTAAGGAGACTTTGGAGCAAATTGGTGAGCTTCTTGGCATTACCAGGGAACGAGTTCGACAGCTCGAAAAATCAGTCGTGTTGCGACTGAAAGCTGCAGCTGAAAAAGACCTTCCTCACATCAAAGACATTGAGAAACAGCTCGTAGAGCAGTTGATCGCGACAGGTAGTGTTGCTCGTGTTAGTCAGATCACTGACAAATTTGTAAAAGAGAATGACCGCTTGGCACAGTCCCGTCTAGCATTCCTTGCACACCTCTGTCCGAAGCTTATAGTTATCGAAGATAACGATCACTTTTACCATTCAATTGGTATTAAGTCAGTTCACGACGAGAAAACTTTCCGTGAACAGGTTACCAAGATCATCGATGCCATCAAGAAGATCGGTCAGCCTGCTAAGATCGAAGAGATTGCTGAAGCAGTAAACATGAAAGATACTCGACATGTTGCGGCTCTTGCAAGTACGAGCAAGCACCTTGCTACTCTTAATGGTATCTGGGGCCTCATCAAGTGGCCTACAGTTAATCCAAAGAACATTCGCGACAAAATATACGTTATCCTACAAGTTAACGGCAAACCATTGCACTTTAACGAAATTGCAAAAGCAATCAAGGGTTCTGAGTTTAAGCGAAAAGATGTTACGACACAGGCAATCCATAACGAACTTATCAAAGATGGTCGCTTTGTACTAATAGGGCGGGGGATTTACGCACTAAAAGAGTGGGGCTATGCAAAGGGTACTGTCGCCGATATCATTACCGACGTACTTAAAAAGGCAGACGAGCCACTCCACCGCGACGAAATCGTAAAACGAGTTCTTAAGAGCCGACAGGTGAAAGAAACTACTATTCTTCTGAATCTGCAAGGCAAAACTCAGTTCAAGCGTGTCGCCAAAGCAACTTATACATTAGCTGTCTAAGAACCTCTACGTGTCAGCAACCAACACACTCAACTGTATCCGACTTTCGGATAGATTACGTGCTGCCAATCCAGAACAGCTAGTCTATGAATACGGTGATGCTTTCTGTCCCACCCCAGAGTCTACGCCAGTACTGATCTGTGCCCGAGATGAACAGGATGATTTGCCGGCAACACTGGCTGCTCTTGCTATTAGCGGGGAAGACGTCCACCCAGTAGTTATAGATAACGGCAGTAATGATAGGACTGCTGAATTTGCCATGAGAATGGGTGCTCGAGTGCTTTTTGAGACCTTGCCAAGCAAGACTGCAGCCTTCCAGACGGGGCTGCACTTTGTTAGCACAGAAACATCAGCCACGACGGTACTTTCGACCGATGCCGATACTATTACTGGTAAACATTGGGCTGCCAGTATGGAACACGCCGTGAGTGATTTTCCAGATGATGTTGGTGGACTCGTGTTTGGCTTGTCCATTGTTAGACATGGAGATAGCAATGTTACAGATCATATTCGTACAGCGCTCCTAAATACAAAACAGGTACTTGCGAAAATCCGCAATAAACGACCAGGAAGTCGTGGCAACAATATGGCTATTAAGCTCGATGATAACGGTCGTATACTGACTGAAATCACTAACATACCTCCATTGACCTTTCCTGGAGCAGATCGAGCCCAGAGAGATGCCGTAGAAGACGCAGGAGGCATAGTTCGTGCACACATCGACCTCAACGGGGCAGTAGTGACACGTGGCGATAGATTCAACAGCGTAACACAGTATATTGCTGTTCAAATGGGGTTAATCACACCGGCAGAGCATTATGGGACAATCGGTACTAACACACCACACAAATTATCAAAACCTAGATAGCGAACATTTTACGAACATTATTATACAAGCCATAGCACGGTAGAACTTGAGCATACGCTATAGCCAATTTTCATAGAATAGGTAGCAGAGCAGTATAGTAAAACAAAAAATCAAACGGCGCGGGGCAAATCCGGGGTTAGAACAGCCAAGGAACAAACACGCAAAAGGATATAGACTAGACGTCGCACAATGTATATTTTGCGACTCTTATATAGTGCTGAGACGTGATTGTGTGTACCTCTTCTACAGGGGAGTATCATTGTATATTACCGTACGAAGTATACATTGCTCATTATTATTACACGCATTATAGATATTCAAAGCCGTTATAACCGTATACGCTATATTGTCATGCATTACTATCCACATGTCGTACTTTATCCACCCACAAGTTATCCACAATTTTTAACAACGTGTTTGCATTATTTGACTTTTGTTATCTTTTATATGTTTTTATGCTTTCCCTGCACATCCATCAGAAATGCCTAGTTTTGACTTTTTCCCTTTTCTATTGTGTGTATATGTTTTTTTCTTTTTATACGCAGTTCACGTAACATGAACATTTTACGAACATTCAGGCAAGGGCGATAGGGAGTCTTCTGTGGTTATAGGCTGTTACATTATGTGATCTGCAAGATATTATGTGATCTCGTATAGCATGAATACGAACAGTACAAGGAAACCCTCTAGGACGGACGGCCACTGCCCTACTTAACGAACACCTTCTCTTCTATACGTGCATCGACATATTCATTTGGCTTTATATCGCCTGAAAGCACCCGTTTGTGAACAGTAAAGTATTGCCCTGAGGCAATACGAGCATCTGTAAGCAAGTTAAACTTAACAAAGTATTTCTGGCCCGTTACGCGCACATGGAGCTCTGAAGCGAGAGGAGGTAATGTCAAAGAATCTATTCCAATTTTCTTGGCGTCGAACTGCTTTACTATTGTAGTAATAAATGCAACGTCCTGAGAAGTCAAGACTCCCTTCCCTACCTCGATATTAATCCCAGCCTCATCTCGAATCATTGGTAGAGTGAGCCCCTCAATAGGCTGTGAGCTGTTCGCTTTGACAATTGCCATGCCGTTCTTATTAAGAGCGAATACTCCCTGCTCACTTGTTATAAGTGCCGCCGGCTTCTCGGCATTGAGATCAATTACTGGCTTGTGGCCAAGTAGTGGCAACGATACGGCGACGCTTGATAACTCCGAAAACTGGCTGGTTATGCGCTCCTCAACACGTTTTGTGTCTATTGTTAGCTTATTCCGATTGAGCAATGATTCACTTAAGACCTGCTCAGTGAACTCACGGTAGCTTGCTTCACTGCGCAGTAATCCGTTTTTTTGATTGGTGCGTAATACTACATTTGTCTGCAATGTTGTTATGTAAAAGGCGCTTATAACTAGACAGACAATGGCAAAGATAACTGGTAGTTGTTGCCAGTCAAAGCGTCGCTTATTCGTACTTTGCTCTGTCGTTGTCGTCCTCTGGCGAGTTGGTGAATCAGAACGCTCACGACGGTCGGCATGATAAGAGAAAAACTCCTTGTTCTCCGTTCGCTGTGCAGGCAACCTTGTCTGGCGAGCAGATGTCGTCGATTTCTTACGCCCAAACACTATTGCTTACCACGCTTCTCTCTTGCAAGCAGCAACTTAACAATCTTATGCGCCGATGAGTCATCGGCAAGTTTATGTAGCCCCAGTGCGATCTTAGCCCGTTCGTGCACAGAATCCAGAAGAAACTCTACTTCTTTCAGAAGTACTTCTGGGTTGCGCTGCATAGCCTCATCGCTAATCTGCAGGATTGCGCCTGCCTCGGCCAAAGCCTCGGCATTTTTTAGCTGATGCCCACCGGTCAATTGTGGGTTCGGAATAATGATGCAAGCTTTTTGTTGCGCCGCAAATTCAGCCAGACTATTTGCGCCCGCGCGAGCAACAATGACGTCTGCTGCTCCGCTATAGCGATACAGGTCATCAACAAAGTCTTTGATTATAATCCGACTACTCGAGTCACCTTTGAGCTGCTTCGTATACTCTTGCTGGATTGAGTTATCCTTATTTGGACCAGTAATATGTACGATGTAAAGGTCGGGATTGCGTGCCAAGAGTGTCCTTGCGATCCGTGTTACAGCAAGGTTGAGGCGTTGAGCCCCCAGTCCACCGCCTGTAACCAAAAGTACCTGCGCATCCTGATCGTCTATACCAATACTACTAATAAATTCATCTTGTGATTTGCGGGTTACTTTCCGGTATTTATCACTAATTGGCACACCGACTTGCTTTATCTTTGAAGCATCATAAGAGTAGTTCTCGATCGGCATGGCAACAGCGTGCATAAATGCCCAGCGAGACACAATACGGTTAGCAAGCCCGGGTACGGCATCTGAATCATGTGTCATATACGGAATGCGTAGTACGGCGGCTGCTAGGCCGATCGGTACACCGACAAATCCGCCTTTTATGAAGATAACGTCGGGTTTCTCACGGTGCAGAAATAGTATTGATTGTCCGATCCCAATTAACACAAAGAAAAAATCTCGGATATTCTTTAACAGTGTTGACACATCAAGTACTTGCTTCCACCCTTCCCCATGGTAACGCCGAAATTTACCAGACAGAATCGATTGCACGCGCGACACAGAGTCATCTTCTTGTGGTAAATGCGCCAATTTATCGCCCTTGCCTATGGCGTAAATGATTTCGATATTTGGATTAGCACGCTTTAGCTCATGCGCGACCGCTAGCACCGGGGTGATATGCCCCCCTGAACCGCCGCCTGTCAGAAGTACCTTCATGACTTTTTCCCTCTATATTCTGATTGGTTGAAATGCTATAGCTAGTATACCTTGAAATCTGGAACACCATACCAATTGCTGCCATGATAAATACCAGGCTTGTTCCACCATAACTAATGAACGGTAACGTTATACCCTTGAGCGGCAGTAATCCAATCATGGCACCTATATTGATTATCGTTTGGGTGCTAAGCCATGCCAGCACGCCAACGGCCAGTAAACGACTGTAATCGTCTGGTGCTCGTTCTATGATATTTTTTAGGCGCGCAAAGAATGCTAGGAACAGGCCAAGCAATACGCTCACCCCAATAAAACCGAACTTCTCGGCGAGTATGGCAAAGATCGAGTCATTGGCAGCCTCTGGGAGATATCCATAGGCCTGTACGCCACGCCCCAGGCCAAGTCCGGTAATTCCACCAGAACCAACAGCAATCAGCGCCTGGCAAGCCTGATAACCGGTACTTTGACAGTCCCTGGCGGGATTAAGAAATGTTGCAAAACGATCTCTTCGGTAACTCGTAGAGGAAATCAGGATGGCTGTTCCGATCACAATCACACCACCAATCATGAGCACCCTCTTTAACGGTAAGCCGGCAACGAAAATCATTGCAGCCATAATTGCAACCATAACTCCTGTAGAACCAAGGTCACTCTGTACCTTTGCAACAACTACGGCGATAATGGCCAGCGCGATTAACAATGGTTTTAAGGTCTGCGTAGAGTCATTGATTTGATTATTACGTATCTTGTCTGCCAAAAATCCTGCCAACCATATGAGAAGTGCGAATTTGATGAGCTCCGCAGCCTGAAAAGAAAGACCGCCTAATTGAATCCACCGATAAGCGCCATTTACTCGTTCACCGAATAAGCGCACCGCAACTGCAGCAACCCCTGCCGCAATGAGTAGTGGACGTTCGAGCTTTCTCCACCAAGCCGTCGGCATATTGGCGGTTACGATAAAAGCGATGACACCAAGAATAATTGCCGTAAGTTGCTTGCCAACGTAGTAGTTCTCACCCACGTTCTTTTGAGCACTGAGCCCTGGGCTTATGGCATACACCACAATCAAACCGATAGCTAGCAGCACCACGCTGAGTAGCAACAAAATATAATCCGGCTTATGTCGTCGCAGTGTTTTACCCGTAGATGCCGGCCGTCTACGTCTTGGCTGCATTATAGATATCTTCCGATGATAAACAGCATCAGCCCGACTACAGCAGCAACTTGGCCTATCACCCAGAAACGCATAGTTACTTTTGCTTCTGGCCAACCAAGTGCTTCGAAGTGATGATGGATTGGTGATACTCTAAATATCTTTTTACCATTGCGTAGTTTTTTTGAAGCAATCTGTAGGATGACTGACCCTGCCTCAGCAACAAAGACAATACCAATAATCGGCAGTAAAGCAACGGTGTCGGTAAGCATGGCAACAACGCCGAGGCCAGTTCCTAGACTAAACGAGCCGACATCGCCCATAAAAAAGCGTGCTGGATAGATGTTGAACCAGGTATATGACAGTAAGCTCCCGACGATAGTTAGACAAAAGGCCGACACACCATATCGTCCTTCAAGGAATGCGATAACGGCGTAGACCGCATAAGCACTGACTGCCAATCCACCTGCCAGTCCATCAAGTCCATCGGTCATATTAACGGCATTCGCCGTAGCTACGACAACCAACATGAACAGAGGTACGATAAGCCAGCCTAAAGAAAGCGAACCAACTAGTGGAACGAATATACTTGAGACATCGAGTTTGAGATAAAAGAATAAGCCACCAACGAGGGCTATCGCCATGATCATGAGGAGCTTCAGCTTGCTGGGCAGTCCCGCTACTCCTGTTCCATTACCTCGAATATTAATAATGTCATCAATGAGTCCAACTGCGCCAGCACCCACAAAAGCAGCCAATGGCAACCATGTCTCTGCTCTGCTCAGATTCGCTAGAATAGTTACAACAGCAACAGTAACTACAAAGATGATTCCCGCCATTGTCGGTATATGACGACGATGTTTTTCGGCATGCAACTTACTAAAAACTTTGGCTACTTCACCCGTGACAGCCGTTGTTCGTGGCTTCTTCCACCAAGTGTATTTATAGGCAAGCGTAGTATAGATTGGCGTAATGAGCATGCTAAGAGCGAACCCAGCAAAGGCTAAAAAGAAGATTCGAATAAGTGTATCGGTTTGGATGGCTAGATAAAGTGTGTCTGACATTTTTATTTCCTTAAATTTATACTTATTATACTCGACTTATTCGGTCGTCGCCAGTGCCTACTGCCGGGGCGTAACACCAAAATTATTTATGAGCATTGTGACAGTATTAGAGAATATTGGCGCTGCGGCCTTTGCGCCAGCATAGCCTTTAATACCCGGCTCATTCACGCGCACAACGATTACGTATTCAGGACTATCACCCCCGACGAACCCCATAAATGTACCATTAAACTTGTCTTCATAATAACCGCCCCCTGGCTTAGTAATCTCAGCCGTACCAGTCTTGCCGCCAATACTATACGAACCATCCGGTTTACTTAGTCCGTACAAAGCATAGTTCTTGCGAACTACACCTTCCATGAGCTCTTTAGTGTCTTTACTTACCTGCTGACTAACCACTTTACCATTCAAAACTTCTGGCTGCTTTTTTACTACCTTTCCAGCTGAGTTTGTCGTCTGATCTACAAGATGTGGCCGGTAGTACGTACCACCGTTTATGACCGCACTCAACGCACTCGCCATCTGAAGTGGCGTCGCCGTCATTCCCTGCCCGAAAGCAGTATTCGCGTATTGAATATTCAGACCAAACCCGTCGTTTGGATCAGGAATAGTACCCTCCGATTCATACCCCTGTTCTATGCCTGTGGTCTTACCAAATCGATAGTGATTCGTAAGATAATCATGCCAAGCCACACGCGCCTTTTGATTCACCTGACCTCCACCCATTTGCATGAGTAACCATGTGGCACCCGTGTTTAGGGAAAGTTCCAAGATATCAGCTACGCTGCGCGTCCCTGCCCCACCATCTTCTTCAATGTTTGTAACTGTTGCATCACCGATCTTATACCTACTGGGGTCGTAGTAAGTGGTGTTTCTGCCAACAACCCCTTGATCAAGAGCAGCAGCTGCCGTAAGTGGCTTCATGATAGACCCCACCTCGAGTGGCGAGCTTACGGCAGCATTATTGAATGTATCACCATCCTCAACTTTGTAGAATTCGCTCGGATTATAGGTCGGGTAATTTGCCATCGCCTTTATGGCACCTGTTTTTGGATCCATAATTATAGCGTTGCCAGATTTTGATTTTGCTTTATCCAATCCCGTTTTCAGAATATCTTCAAGCTGTCGCTGGATCGCAACATCGATTGTCAGTAGTACCCTATCACCGCCTTTTGGTTTGGTAATAATATTATCTGAGTTTGCGACGAGTGGAACCCCTTGTGCGTCAGTTATGGCCCTGAGTTGTCCTGCTGTCCCGTTGAGCTGCTTATTAAGAGCTTGCTCTAGGCCATACTTGCCAGTGCCCTCATCATCAACAAAACCTAACACCTGCGCAGCTAAGTCTCCTTGCGGGTATGTACGCACAGGCGCTTCTCTGGTTCCAAGCCCCTTTATATCGAGTTTATCAAGAGCTTCCTTCTGTGACTTATCAAGTTTTTTTGCCAGGATCGCGTAGCGAGTATCCATTTTCATCTTCTTTTCATAATCAAGTGCATTACCACCGATTACCTTTTGTATCTTCAGTGCATTGCCACTTGGATCCTTTATAAACTTCGGATCAACAAAGAGTGTGTAGCGTTTTTCATTCAGTACGAGGGGCGCGATGGTGTCACCGTCACGGGCTTCGATTACTCCACGATCAGCTGGAATTTCATACTGCTTTAGCTGTCCAGAGAGGGCTGCCTTTTTATAGTAATCGTGTCGAATCACCTGCAGATAGAACAGTCGAATTCCGAAAACACACACAATTAAAACGAGTGCGACATACCATAATTGTATGCGCATAACAGGATTGATATCTGATGGTGTATTATCCCCGGGCTTCATTATTCATAAGCAATTATACTCGAAGAGTACTAAAACGACCTTATCTGTTATCTCTAGTTTACAAGTGTTTCTGTAGGTGCCACCGAAACGAGGTTCTTTGACACATCACTATTCTTTACGCGATCAACTGCCTGCAAGCGTGCTGAAGCGACTTCAAGTTCGTCATGCTCCTGCTGTAATGCAGTTGCCTGGGTGGTTAATGCATTGATTTTATATCCATAGGCATTGGTCTTGGTCACCTGCGTAAGATACAGGAGCCCCAGGATACAGGCCAATACAATAAGGATGATTGTGTTGCTAATCGGTCCAAGAGCACGCTCATTTGTCCTAAATGTAGTGGTATTTTGATTTCTTCCAGCAAACCTTTGTCGATTCACTGCTAGCGAACTTGAGTATGTCATAAATTTCTCTTTGTTTTTGTTTTTAGTGAGGATTTTAATCTTATTTACGAATTAGGCATTCATGGCTTGTGACAGTTGGGATGTAATATCGAGGAGCGCACAAGGAAACGTGTATTAATACGTTGACTGACATGGTCTCTTTTCTGAAGGCTTGAGTCAGGCTCAGCCTGACTTAGCTTCTTCTGAAAAGCCACGATCTTGCGCCGCAGATTATTAAATTCCAAATGTCCAAGAAGTAATCTAGCAATCGGGCTAAGCCCGAGTACTAGATTACTGTCATGGATGTCCTACTAAAGTACTTTTACTCGTACTTTGTATGCTCGGGATGTGCTTTTGACCTGAATAGGCATGCGTATCCCCTCTCTTTTATTTTTTTATTTTCACTGCGACTCTTAGTTTTGCACTTCGAGCACGCGGATTAGAAACAGTTTCATGTTTGTCGGCAATTTCAGGTCGTTTGGTAAGGACCCTAAGGTCGGCATCATATCGACTTCCTGAATTGTCGGCATAAGCTTTTTTTACGATTCGATCCTCTAAGCTATGGAAGCTTATAACACCTAACCGTCCACCAGGTTTCAATAATTTAAACCATAACGGCAAAGCTTTCTCTACCTGACCAAGCTCATCATTAACCGCGATTCGTAAACCCTGAAAGGTCCGGGTCGCTGGATGAACTTTGTGGTAGCCCCTAAATTGTCTTGCGACGATGTTTGCAAGCTGGTCAGTTGACTTGATTGGACGAGCTGCGATGATTGCTCTGGCTATTTTAAATGCCCTCGGCTCTTCACCATATTCTCGTAAAATATAGACCAGGTCTTTTTCGGAGTAACTATTGACTATTGTGTCAGCAGTTAGACTTTGCGACTGATCCATACGCATATCAAGCGATCCATCATTTTTAATGGAGAACCCTCTGCTTGCAATATTAAGGTGCGGTGATGATACGCCCAAATCTGCCAATATCATATCGAACGTCCTTCCCTCTGCCACAAGTTGTTTACTTGCAGTCAGAAAGTCAGCATGGATGAATTCGACTCGCTCATCGACAAATCGTTTTTTTAGATAATCAATTGCATGATCATCTCGATCGACGAGCACAATCGGCCATCCATTCGTTCTTGCTCGCACTGCTCCTGCGTGACCTCCATACCCTGCCGTCAAATCCAAATATGTTTCACTTGGTTTTGGGTCAAGATACTTTAGTACTTGGGTAAGAAGTACGGGCGTATGATGTGATTGGTTTTTTTGTTCGGCCATCTATTTTTTTGGCGGGTGAATTTTTGTTTTTTCCCGGTTTACATATTATAACCGGGTTTTGCAAGATCACCTAATCAGCAGCCAACTTTTTGTTTTTTTGGAATTTTTGTTTTTGTTGTCATGACTAGAGACTATAAGGGAGCTAAGTTATGTGTAGGTTGCCCTATATAACACTCCTTTTGTCTTTAATCATTTGAGAGACTTATGTGTGAGGTGGAGTTTTGGGAGGTGTTTTTTTGAGTAAAGTACTATGGTTTTTTAAGTGGTGCCATCAATCCACTCGTTGACTGCCGAATAGGTAATCTCCAATACGGAGTATCTGCCCTGACCTACCTACGGCATTGGTAGTTACGTGCGAGATATCTATTCGTTTGCTGATATTTGTTGATTGTTAAAGAACGTTTGGGGTATTACGCTGCCATAACACGCCAGTATCGCCCTGCACGAACTGCGGTGATCGCATGTTCAATGCCGGCATACTCTAGAAGCGATGCTTCAAGTGTGATTCTTCCCTGTTTCTGATCCAGAGGACTTTCACACTTGCCTGTTCGAAACTTCACGTTAAGATCCGCTGTATTTTCGTCAAGAATATTTCCTTGAAGCAACGGTTCTACATGTTCATCCCAAACTGACTTAGGGTACACATGCAAATAGTTCGAAAAGCCTCTTGTCACTACTACTCCGCTTTCAAACTCATGACGAATCTCCACAGGTATAGTTAACCTGCGCTTATCGTCGAGTTTTCGTTCAAAATAGTCGACAGTAGCCATTGTCCCTTTCTGCTTGTAACTGGTTTTTTTGTTTTATGTGCCGCGGTTTATCGTCGGTCTGCTGTTTTTGGCTTACCCACGATTACCCACTAACATGAGCATACTACCCACAGTTACCCACGGCAAGTACTTTATAGCCAAAATGGAGTGTTTACAGCAAAGTTATCCACAGCTTCCAAACGTGGCAGTTATCCACACAACATATGGTGGATAAGTACCACAACCAACCGCTACGGGCGCGACTACGCGCACTCTGCTATTTTAAGACCTAGCGACCTATTGTTCGGTTGGAAGTTTACCGTTTTGCATAGCTCGGATTCGTTTTGCGAACCAACGTGCGCTTGGCCTGATTGTTCGTTTCATACCATTCTGACGATCTACATGAACGAGACCAAATTCTGGCCACCAGCCAAATTTCCATTCAAAGTTGTCCAGCAGACTCCAGTGGAAGTAGCCCCTAACTTCGACACCTTCACTCATCGCCCGCTCCATAGCGACAATAGTTTCCTCAATCCACCACTGACGATGCTCGTCGCTACTGTCGGCAAGTCCATTCTCGGTAATCATAATTGGCTTCTTATAATGTGCCCAGACGCGGACAAGTAATGGATATAGCCCTTCCGGCTCCATATACCAGCCCAAATCGTTGAGCGGTGCTTTCGGGTTAACACGTTTAAACCAACGGTAATAGTCAGTAAAGTAGTAGTTGAAGCCAACAAAGTCTTGCTGACGTTTTATCCTATTTAGAAACCACCAGTTCCATGCATAGCGCATCCATGAGGTAGCAAACTCATCAAAAATATTATGAGGTCGCTTTGCCTGCATGTTGGCCAGTTGTGTGGCAACACCAACCTGAATACTGGGGTTACTCTGTTTCAATATTTTATAGGCCTGGCGATGTGCAACTACAAGATTGTGATAGACTCGTACAAATGTTAGTGGTTGTTGCTTCTGCGGAACCCACTCACCAGTAATATAACCGAATGTTGCGTAAACGTTTGGCTCATTTAATGTAATGACGTACTTGAGCTCAGATCCAAATTCATCGGCTATCCTCTGAACGAAACGACGCCAATGCTTTAAGTTCTTACGTTTTTCGAACCCACCTCGTGCAGTAAACCAGGTTGGCATTGTCCAATGCCAAATGTTTAGCAACGGCTCAAGATTACGTTTTTTTAATTCACTAATATACTCTCTGTAGTGGGCAATGGCGTCTTCGTCCCATTCGCCCTCAGCAGGCTCGATCCGTGACCATTCAATGCCAAAACGAAACGAGTTAAGCTCAAGGCTTTTGGCAATATCGAAATCTTCCTTGAATCTATTAAGGTGGTCGACCCCTCTCCCAGAGACATAGTTATTCGGATCCTCTGCCTGCGCCTTAATAGCCTGCCAGTCATTTACATCTTTGGAAAGCCGTTGTTCCGCAGTTTTAGCAAGTTCAGATGCATGTGCAAGCTCCCATTCGCTCCATTGGTTAATAGTCCCGCCCTCGACCTGGTGACTGGCAGTGCTTGCACCCCAATAGAAGTTTTTTGGAAAAATATTTTTACCCATTAAGAATAAGTATATAGGACTCTCTCTACTTTTAAACCTTCAAACTAGGTAGACTAGGAGCGATATTCTGGATTTGGAAAGTCAAACCTAGCTCCAGCGTCCCACGCCTTGCGTTGATTTCCGTAGTCCGGAAAGCCACCTACGTCTTTCAAGAGTCGAGCCATGTGTAATAGGTTCCACGTCATGAATGTGGTGTTACGGTTAGTAAAGTCATTGTCAAAACCCACTTGGCCTTTACTTCCGGATAGAACGTCACCATAGCTTGGGCCTGGGCCTGCCTCCCCTATCCAGCCGGCATCAGCCTGTGGTGGTACGGTATAGCCGATGTGTTGCAGGCTATACAAAATATCCATAGCACAGTGCTTAATGCCATCTTCATTGCCAGTTATCAGACAACCGCCTGTTTTTCCGTAGTAGATCCACTGCCCTTTATCATTGAGCTCACCAGAGTATGCATACAGTCGTTCGATTACTTTCTTCATTTCACTGCTATTGTCACCCAACCAAATTGGACCGGCCAATACAAGAATGTCCGAAGTAATCACCTTATCAAATATTTTAGGCCAAGCATCGCTTTTCCAGCCCTTCTTTGTCATATCAGGATATACTCCCGAAGCGATATCATGATCGACGGAGCGGATTACTTTCGTCTTCACTCCCTGCGCATGCATGATACTACGGCTGTGCTCGATCAAATAGTCAGTGTGACTTATCTCCGGAGATTTCGTAAGTGTTGCGTTAATAAACAAAGCGCTCAGATCACTATAAGCGTGGTCATCTTTTTTCATTACTTCCCCTCCTCAAGTATTAGGTTGAGCTTTTACACTAGGCTTCTTTGCCCGGCCGTTGATTCGATACGCAAGTCGTGAACGTTGTCTATCAATACGATCGATATAGCGCTCGTAGGCATTGTATAAGTTAGAGTACTGCCCATTAGGGGCTAGTAGGTTGAGCAGTTTATCTTCGGAAGCCAGATATTCAACAAGACTATAGAAGTCTCCGTCCCCGCTCACGATCACTGCTTTGTCGTAATTCTTCATCTCTTTTACTGCCCATAACACCAACTCAGCATCAACGTTACCCTTTACCGGTTTCTTCTCCTCAGGCTTCTGATCTTCCGTAGGTTCTACTGCCAGTTCTGGCTTGTGAACTCTAGTCATATCAAAGGTTGGCTTCAGTACTACAAGATAGCCAAGCTCATGCATCTTCAGGTACATATCTTCGTGCTCTGGCATATGGCCGATAAACATGTAGGCCTTCTCGACATTATATGTTTCTTTCAAGAACAACCTGAACTTGCGCCAGTCCATCTTCCAGCCGAGCTTTTGAACCCCGAGGTTTAGGTTCTGATTATCTATGAACGCGTAATTACCGCGCGAAGTTTTCTTTGTCACCACGAAGTAATCATACCACCTTTAACTGACTTCTTCACTCGAGCCCTCAGTAACACGTAGTGGTTTCTTGTTCTTAATCTCGTAACGCTTTCCAGTCAACGATGACTCAACATAATCATCATTCAAAAGATTTAGGAATTTTGTTAAGTCCTTAACATCCATGATGATGATAGCCCCATCATTATCGGTCATCAGATTAACACCAAGCTCTTCTGCATGATCCATAAGGTCTGTTTGTTTTATTCCCGCGGCATCAATCTTCTGTAGTTTGTTTACAAGACTTTTCTGACCTTGTACTAGGTTCTCCCAACTTAAACCAATATCAAAGCTAAAAGTGAAATTAGCCTGAATTTCTTGAATCTTCTTTAACGCTATCGAATATTTTTTGGCATTGTAACCAAACAGTTGTTCGAGCCTTGTTTGGCTAAAGGCGTAAATATCTTGATCAAGAACGAGTAGCTGGTTGTCGCCAGGAATACGCATACTTCCCTCTGCATCGAATGGCACAAACTTACCAGCACGCAACATCCAGCTTGTCGCACCCTTCATGACCATACTCCCTGGCAATAGTTTAATGATATAAAACGGCGCTGGTAAATCTTTGTGACGGCAACGTGCCAGTATTCCCTTAACGCGTTTTAGATCATGGTCTTCTTCAACAAAATTTTCGATCACACTCTCTTGTGTCTTTACCCAGTTCAAAAGTTCCTGTGCTTTTTGTACATTCTGGAGTCTCGTGCGTTGCAAAACATTGTCTTCCGCCTCGCCATCCTCAAAATCTCGTACTTGCATACCCTCGGCAGCACCCTGAAGAACGTGCTCGAGCAAACCATCTATGAGTAATGGCTGGAAAGAACGAACTAAATCTTTACTCACTTTCGTGCGGTACACAACGTAATTTTTGTTGAATAAGAATAGGTCTATGTCCAGTTCTTCTTTGATAGGCACCAAGTTGTTTGCCCATAGAAAAACATCGGTACGCTCGGTATCTGGTTCCTTGTCTGCGATCTCAATAACTTTCTCTTCATCCATAATTCGCTGTTTCTCCAAAACTAAATTGTCTAATATACAGTCACTATTCTAACCTAATGCCAGGCAAATAAATGCTGTAAAATCGTAACGACAAGCGCTTACTATAGTACGGCGTTATTGGCTTTTCTTGTTCGTGCTTCATTTGCCCAGAGATCAGCGAGTTCATTACCCGGATCATCATTATGACCTCGCACCCAAATGAGCGTTGCGTTTGATTTTTTGTACAGAAGGCAGACTTCTTTTACAATATCCAGATTTTTAATCTCGCCACCTTTTTTCTTCCAGCCGTTCTTTTCCCAACTAAGTGACCATTTTGTTATAACATTGATCCAAAATTCACTGTCCGTATATATCTGGCAAGCTTCCCCATTCGAATCGGTAAGTGCAGCAATGATGGCAAGTCCTTCCATACGAATATTTGTCGAGTCGGGTTCACTCCCTAGAATGTGGGGTTTCATATCTTTAATGACGCTGTATCCCCCTGGTCCAGGATTTGGGCTACAACTTCCATCTGTATAATAGGTAATCATGATGTTGTCTTCTGAATACGCTCAATGGCCACTTTATAGGAAACAAGGTCATTCTGAAGTTGCTGCCCCATATAGACACTACTGCTCGATAAAAACTTATCCATAACTCGGCTCAAAAACCCTTTCGGTCGCCCCCCTATCGTAACAACAACCTTAGTTTGACTAGGACCAGCATATTGAAAATTGTATCTTGTTTTGAATACCAGCCCCTCAGATCGAGTAGTAATGACTAGTACCTTAGGGCGATTAAAGGTCGTAACAGTCAGCAGGCCCTTCTTTTTAATACCGTCCTCTACTCGTTCCTCGCGCCACTCGACCCCCTTTTCTTCGGTCTGAAGTGATTCAATTTTAAGCTTTTTGATTGTTGGCAAATACGTGGCCCTATTCGGTATATCGCTGAATGATTTGAACGTATCTGCTACAGATTGATTAATCAGTATGCTCGCCGATGCCTTCATTATTTAAATCCTCTTTTTATTATAAAAATCTTACCTAATAATATCATGCAATCCGGAGCAGACATGCATATCACATTTCTGATGTTATATTGTATGCTTATTATATGAAAAGAAGAGTCGCAGTCCGCGGAATATTCATTCTCGATGGGAAGCTACTTTGCGCCCAACTAAAGCAGTACAAGACATCAATCAGTGGAGATTTCTGGTCTGTGCTAGGTGGCGGCATTGAAGACGGTGAAGCACTTATCCCTGCACTGGAGCGCGAAATTGTCGAAGAAACTGGCATTCGACCCGTAGTTGGTAGCCTGCTTTATGTCCAGCAGTACGCTAGTGCTGACACCGAAAACCTAGAATTCTTTTTTAACATCCTGAATCCCCGTGATTATCTTGATGTAGACCTTGCCAAAACAACTCATGGCTCAAAAGAAATCGATAAAATTGAGTTCATCGATCCTGCTACCCACATCGTTTTGCCTGAATTTCTAAAGCACGAAACATACACATCGCTCGGTTCGGCACCAACCAAAGTATTTAATTACTTGTCAGCTGTTCGATAGCAACACGTGTTTGTTCTGTCGTATCTCGGTCTCGGACAGTAACGGTATTGTCCTCGAGCGTTTGAAAATCAACCACAATACATTTTGGTGTGCCAATTTCGTCTTGTCTGCGATAACGTTTACCGATATTACCATTATCATCCCACATAACATTTCCATATTTTTTCTTCAGCTGCGAATAAACAGTACGCGCTTTTTCAACAAGCTCAGGCTTGTTTTTAAGCAGCGGGCTAACTGCAAA
>CAYJDY010000007.1:23396-31881 GCA_964369045.1 uncultured Candidatus Saccharibacteria bacterium | reverse complement strand
TGGCGGAGAGAGAGGGATTCGAACCCTCGATGGAGTTGCCCCCATACCACCTTTCCAAGATGGCGCACTAGGCCACTATGCGACCTCTCCTCTTCCATGAAAAGAATCCGCTTATTTCATGGGCCCCAGCTGTCGGGGGCAGAAGTATTATACCTAAAATGATGTCCATTCTTAGGAAATAAATTATCAACTGATAATTTATCTAAAATACTAGAGTTATCTACTTGCGGATAAAGCAAATTAAGTTGTAAGATATAAGTATCTCGACCTATTCTAACTGGGAACAGAAAAGCCTCAAACTTCATGCCAATAATATCACTAAAAGACGTCAGTAAACTGTACGGCTTCGGCGATGCCACTACTGTGGCGCTCGACGAAGTCAACTTAGACGTTGATGCTGGCGAGTTCGTAGCGGTCATGGGTCCCAGTGGCTCAGGTAAATCAACGCTGATGAATATCATTGGGTTACTCGATAGGCCGACACATGGTGGTTATAATCTCAGCAATCGATCTGTCGCTAAATTACGTCCCAATCAACGCGCAAAACTACGACGAGATAAAATTGGCTTCGTATTTCAGTCGTTTAACCTTTTGCCAAAAATGAACGTTATTGATAACGTTGCCCTCCCTCTCCTATATAAGGGTGTATCACCGGTTAAGCGTTTGAAGCGCGCTGCAGATGTCTTGGAGCGTGTCGGGCTTGCTGACCGGCAATACTTTATGCCAAAAACGCTCAGTGGTGGTCAGGTGCAACGGGCCTCAATCGCTCGCGCACTCGTCAATGATCCGCAAATTATTATCGCTGATGAGCCAACTGGAAACCTTGATAGTGCGGCAAGCCTGATAGTAATGGAACTATTGAGCGAACTGCACCGAACCGGTAATACTATTCTGATGGTTACGCACAACCCTGAGCTTACTCGCTATGCTGACAGAGTCGTTTATATGCATGACGGCAGTATCGTACATGATCAGCGAACACCACTTGGCGAGCTACCGAATCTTGCTAACCGAGCCTCCTTCTTATATCCGCGTCGCTCCGAGGAAGACGATCTTGCCGGCGTCTCCGCAATGATGCAATTCAGGCCAGAAAAAACAACCAAGAAACCAAAAAAGCGTAAGACCATCAAGGCTCGCAAATCCCGAAAAACAACTGTGAGGTCAAAGGATGCATAGCGGTAATTACAAGTTGGCCCTTAAAACTATGCGAAGCGCACGTTGGCAAAGCGCACTTACGATGTTTGGCATTGTCGTCGGGATCGTTTCAGTCATTACTACGGTGAGTCTCGGCGAAGGCATCAAGCATCAGGTGCTCGGACAGATTAACTCCGTCGGCAATGACCTTATTACTGTTCGGCCTGGCAATGTTGTGGATCGTGATAGTAACGGGGTTATCACCAAGATTAATCCCGAGTATGCGTATGGATTCGGTAGTGGCAGTCTGAGTGAACAAGATGTTGCTGTTATCCAGGGCGTAAAAGGTATCAAACAATCAAGTCCCCTGCGTTTATTAACAGGTAGCGTCAAGACTGAGAACCGAGAATATGATGATGGGTTTGTACTTGGTTCGAATGCAGACTTGCCGGCGCTTCTGCAGCAAAAAGTTGAATTCGGTATTTATTTCTCTAAGGGAGAGGATACACGCCAGGTAGCAGTCATCGGAAAGCGTGTTGCCGAACAACTATTTCAGGAGAACGTTCCGGTTGGGCAAACGCTTACTATCCGTGGGCAAGACTTTATCGTTAGAGGCGTGTTCGAGGAATTCAAGCCAGCGACTCTAGGCCAAGGGATTGATCTAAACGAGGCGATTTTCATACCAAATGAAAGTCTCAAAATTGCAGCCGGGGCGGCAGCTCCGGTAGTTCGTGTGTTAGTTCGTCCTGATAATCCGGCAAATACGAAGAATCTTGCAAACTCAATTACGTCCGCAGTTCGCGAGGCGCATGATGGACAGAATGATATTACGGTTCTACGACAAGACGAAAACCTAGTAGTCACTCGGGGCGTTCTGGATTCCCTAACTGGGTTTATTGCAGCAATTGCTGCCGTATCTTTGCTGGTTGGTGGAATAGGCATTATGAATATTATGCTAGTGTCAGTGAGTGAGCGAACGCGCGAGATTGGTATTCGTAAAGCAGTCGGTGCCACGAACCGTCAGATACGAAAACAGTTCTTGGCCGAAGCCGTGATGATCAGTTTTGTTGGTGGCATAATTGGAGTTGTCCTGGCCTACGTGGTCAACTTCATGATTCGAGTTACAACGAACCTTCACCCCATCATCACCTGGCCTGTAGTTGTTATTGCAGCTGGGGTCGCTATATCAGTGGGAATTATATTTGGAACAATACCGGCAATTAAGGCTGCCCGCAAAGACCCGATTGAATCACTAAGGGTTGGAACCTAGCCCAGAACAATAGTCGCTAGACCCAAGAAAGCCATAAAGCCCAGGATGTCGGTAGCTGTGGTAATGAATATTGTTGCAGAAGTTGCGGGGTCTTTCCCAAGCTGTTTCATTACCAGCGGAACCATAGTCCCAAACAACGCTGCAACAAGTAGATTTACGATCATTGCTATACCGAGTATAAATGCAATCTTTGGGTCATGATTAACAATCAGGACGACTATGGCTACGATGATGCCGTTGATGATGCCGTTAACCAGGCTTGCTCCTAGTTCGTTTTTGAGCGTTTTCCATGCAGTCTTGAGCTCAATCTGTTTTAGTGAAATACCCCGAACTTGTACAGCAAGCGTTTGGGTGGCTGCATTACCGCCCATACCAGCAACAATAGGCATGTACACCGCTAACAGTACGTATTTAGAGAGTGTGCTCTCGAAACGACTGACGGCAAAAGAGGCTAAGAATGCTGTCCCTAAGTTGATAATAAGCCAGCGGTAGCGGTTCTTTACCTTACTCCGGGCAGAGTCAGTAACGCTCTCTTCTTGACGGATACCGGCAAATTTATACAAAGAGGACGCTTGGTTTTCTTGTATTGTTTGTAGAACGTCATCGGAATAAATAATCCCAACAACTTCACCAGAATCATTGAGCACGGCAACCTTGCTGTGTGGATGTGATTGGAAAAGGTCGAGCACATCTCTATGTCGCGCTGCGTAAGAAATAGATTGCATACGCTTGGTGTATTTGCCGATTAGCTCACTCTTAGCCGCAAGCCCCAACATGTGCCCAGGCAGAAACCCGCTCAGCTTGCCGTCGTTGAGGACAAGAATTACTGGCGGACGTCCGGTGTGTTTCTCGTGGTTCATGAACTTTTTGGCAACTGACTCCACATTACTAGACGTGTCTACCTGAATGTAGTCCAGTGTCATCAGACCAGCTGCCGTCTCTGGATCAAAGGCAAGCAGTGTTGAGAGCGAGTCCTTGAGCTCCTGACTTAGTAGCATTAACACTTTTTCACGTTTTGCTTTTGTGATGAGCTGTAGCATGTCAGTTGCTTCGTCTGGATCAACAGTCTGCAAGATACTAACAAACTCTTCTTCAGGGATATGCTGTAAAATATCCTTTTTTACACTAGCCGTAACTGAACGAAGAAGATCAACGCGCTTGTCTTGAGGCAACTCCAGAAATAACTGTGTCCGCTTGTCTTTGCGGAATAGTATATCCGTTAAGGCAACCGGATTCATATTGAGCGTTGGTATTTTTCTACGGAATTTCATAATGCTTTAACAGTAGTATACCCTAACCCGTAATGGTTAGAGCAAGCAAAATTTTAGCATTGTCCTCGGCACGCTGAGGCATTAAGCTAGCTAGGTAGTGATATTTCTTTTTTTATTTATATTGTTGTTGCTGATAGGTTTTCTGGTGAGCAGCATCTCGGGTGCCCCCTGGGTGCCAGCGCGAAGTTACGACGTTGAGGTAATACTCGACGATGTAGGGTTGAAAAATGGTGAGCATTATTTGGAACTAGGTTGTGGTGATGGCCGGCTTGTCCGGGCCGCTGCCAGGCGTGGTGCCATTGCGGTGGGGTATGAGTTAAATCCTGTTCTCTGGTTGGTTGCAAAGCTCAAAGTTATGGGGTCAAAGAACGCTGAAGTGCGCTTTGGTGACTTCTGGAAAGTGAATCTTGGAAAGGCCGATGTGGTAATGGCATTTTTGGTGCCCCGCACAATGCCGAGGCTCGGTATTAAAGCGCAGAAAGAGATGAAGAAGTCGGCACGTCTGGTTAGTTATATCTTCCCTGTTCCTAACAAGAAACATCATTTGAAGCACAAAAGCTGGTATGTGTACTGGTATTAGAATAAGTGCCTGAAAAATAGAATGATAGCCGACGCCGCGGTCACGAGTAGACCTACGCCGAGTGAACCCACAATTGCCCCAACGATATATATTGAAATATCTTCCAGGATAATGGCCAGGGCAATGAGCACCACACCCATTGCCGGTAGTGTATCTAGGCCAGAAAACGGTGGTGCAAACTGAGCACCGAGTGTGAAAACGAGTACGATTAAACCTGTGAGTGTACGAAACGGTGCAACATCAAAAATTGCCGATAACCGAGGGCGCGAGAATTTTTCTAGCCAACGAATTCGCCGAATCATAAATGGAATAGCTTTCTGAAGAACGTTGGTATTGATTTTGATGCGTGTGACACGGTTCGGCATCCAAAGACTCCGTCGACCAAATATCATCTGCAGGGCCGCTATCACAGTACTCGGAACCAGTAGCACAGTCGTAATGCCCCCCGTTGGGACAGGCAGAGCGGGAATAAACATAAAGGTCAAAAATAGAACAGCAAAACTCTTCTCTCCGAAGAAATCTAGAAGATCACCAACTGTTTTATTACGGTTGTGTTTAAACCAATTATCGAGACTTACGCTAAAATCTTCGGGTACTTTTGTTGTGCTCACCATAGTAGTCTAACAGGTTCCGGGTTGCGCCCCAGTTAAAACCGATTATGAAACTACCAATGAAGTCGCGTATAATTAAGCTTAAGAAATATCAAAATAAAGGTTACGTACAATGAAGCGAATATTTTATAGCACTGCAAAGTCACCGAAGGTCCAAGAACTTGATGAGCCTGTTGACGGATCGTGGTTGCATCTTGAGTCTCCGACTGAGGTCGAATTAGAGTCGATCGCGGATCAATATGAGCTTGATATAGATCTTTTACTAGACGGTATTGACCCCAACGAGTCGCCACGTATAGAAAAAGACGGTGACGTGGTATATATCTTTACTCGTTTCAGTTTGGCAGAAGCAGAAAAGATGACAACCGCACCGCTACTTATTGTTCACGGTAAAGGAATTGTACTCACGATCTGCCAACGCCCTTTCACAAATCTCGAACAGCTAGCCTCGGGTAGTATGGAGATCGTTACTAGTAAACGAACTCGGTTAGTTATTGAAATTCTGAGCGTCATTAACGCTGGTTATAAGCGCAGAATTAACACCGTCAGCCGCAAGATATGGCAAACCAGGACGCGTTTGGATAAGGCCCAAATTGCCAATGAAGACTTCATTGCTTTTATTGATATCGAGGAAGATCTTAACGATTTCTTGTTGGTACTTGAGCCCATGGCGGCCGTACTTAATTCCCTATTAAACGGTCGTTTTATGCGACTGTATGAAGAAGATAAGGACTTAATCGAAGACTTGAGCCTGGGCAATCAAGAGCTTACCCAGCTTGCACAATCACGCCTATCTACGCTGACTAATATTCGTGAAGCATATAGTACTATCACCGCGAATAACCTCAATAAAGTCTTCAAGCTTATGACGAGTATCACCATATTGATGGGTATATTCACGCTAATTACTGGTATATACAGCATGAATATCAAACTACCCGGTGCCCACGACCCAAATGTTTTTTGGATAATCCTGGCCATCACTACGCTGCTCATTGGAAGTGTTGCAATTTACTTCAAACGCAACCGCTGGTTCTAAGTTAGATTTACCACCAATTTCTCAGGTATATTTCAGTTAACCCAGGTACAATAACTTTGTGAAATTATTACTCGTAGAAGACGAAGCAAAGTTAGGTCGTGCCATCATGTCGGGGCTAGAGCAAGACGGCTATGCTGTTGATTGGCTCAAGACTGCAGATGAAGGGCTGGCATATGCAGAAACCGAGAGTTACGATGTTGTAATACTAGACAGGATGTTGCCAGGAGGACAGGATGGTTTGGATATCTGCCGGGCGTTACGAAAAGTCGGTAATACTACTCCTGTACTTATGCTAACCGCCCGTGGTGAGTTGCAAGATCGTGTTGAAGGACTCGACGATGGTGCCGATGATTATCTGGTTAAACCGTTTGCCTTTGAAGAACTGCTGGCTCGTATTCGTGCCCTGCAACGTCGCCCTACTCCCTCACTTAAACTGACCATAACGGCCGGCCCACTGCAGATCGACACCAGTATTAAGCAAGTCACGGTAGACGGTCGAGTCGTGAAGTTGAGCAAGAAAGAATACGCACTACTGGAATATCTTGCGCATCACACTGACAAAATCTCAAGCAAAGAGCAAATTATCGAGCATGTTTGGAATTTTGAATCAGATATTTTACCTAATACCGTAGAAGTATTCATCCGTGGTCTGCGTAAGAAAATTGACAGTAATCCCCATGATTCAATTATCGAAACAGTTCGTGGCTACGGCTACCGACTCAAAACATCTAATGACCCCGGAGTTGCCTAGCAATGTTTCGATCAGCAGTCTTTAAGCTAACTGCTTGGTACGTTGGTGCCCTGATGATTGTCTGTTTAATGTTTAGTTTGCCTATCTACAGTGTTGCTTCGGCACGACTCCGTCGAGGTGCTGAACTTCAGACCGATATTATTCGCCGGCTTCCCCGTCGCTATGATCCGCAGGCGTTTGTGCCTATGCTCGAACAGCAACGTGAACAACAGCTCATTGAAGACCGTCGACAGTTACTCGCGTCGCTCGCACTCATCAACCTAATGATTATTGCCGTGGGCGCAACTGCCAGTTACTTATTTGCCCGCCGTACCTTGCGCCCAATAGAGCAATCGCATGCCGCCCAGGTACGATTTACTTCAGATGCTAGTCACGAACTTCGCACTCCGTTGGCAGTCATGCAGACTGAAATTGAAGTTGCACTACGGCAAAAGTCATTGTCTGTGCATGATGCCCGGGAAGTGCTCGAAAGTAACCTGGAAGAAGTAAGTCGACTTCGTCAACTGAGTGATCAGCTCCTGGGATTGGCGCGATCTACCAATGAGCCGCTCAAACAGTCCAGGGTCGATCTCGGCGCTTTGACCAAAAACGAGGCCAGTAAGCTATCAAAACGGTATTCTACCGATATTACTGTAACAGCCGCGAAGAGTGCTATTGTTTGGGCTGATGCCCCGCTCTTGCGTCAGGTGCTCGACATTATCATCGAGAACGCAGTCATCTACGCGAGTTCCGAAGCGCCCGAGATATCTGTAAAAGTCTCTAACTCATCTAGTTCAACAAGAGTTCAAATCAGTGACAATGGTCCAGGAATTGCCGCCGAGGATCTGCCGCATATTTTCGATAGGTTCTATCGAGGTAAAAATGCCAGTCAGTCAAACAGCCAGGGCCACGGACTTGGACTTGCGTTGGCACATGATATAGTTCGTCGTCACGACGGGCAGCTTTCGGCGACCAGTAAACTTGGTTCGGGGGCAATATTCGTTATCGAATTACCACGATATAAAAACGCCCAAACAAAAGAGTCTGTTTAGGCGTCAAGGCTCTAGGCCGTACTTAGCGAGGCAGGTTTGAGATCCGAAGCAGTGTCCAAGTAAAGCTCTGGGAGTCAAAGCTCAATCGGTAGTTGCTCTGGCCATCACTCATGTCGAATAACTGGATGACCTTCTGGCCTTTTTGGAGGATGTAGCGCATACCGGATTCGATAAAGGTTACTTGCTCGTTATTATAGGTGATCTCGCGTGGGAAGCTTTTGAAATTGTGTTTGCCGCTAAAGAATACGGAGTTTACACTCACCTCTTGGTTAATAAATTGTTTTGTGTCAACGTCGTTATAATGGGTGATGCTCATAGTTTTGCTCCAGAAAGTTATAAATAATAAAGAGTTACTAGGTCGATTACCGAAGTAAACGCTAGTCGAACGGATAAAAGATTGGAGCTGTCTAAGACCATGGTTGGCAACCGTTCGAATGCCAGGCACGTATGTCTAAGAGCTGTTCTTTTGAGGTTGGCAGTGACGCTTTGATTCGATAGAACCGAGTGTGTATGCTTCCTGAGATTTTTCACGATCGCAATTGACCGGGAGTTATATAAGCTTATGCGTAGGAAGGTTTGAGGGGCCACAAAGAGCCCAATGAACCAGCACCCATATAGCTAGATACAGTATACTGCTTATGTTTCGGTCCTTTCAAGGATAGTTTTTACAACCATTTTATAGCTTGCTGTGGTCGGGACGTCTCTAGTCTTCTATGTGTATCGGGTGTTCCTTAAGACTCCTAGGCCAGACAAGAGAAACAATGATGCTTCCAAACAACAGCGTCGCAAGAACAGCCA
>CAYJDY010000007.1:22011-23296 GCA_964369045.1 uncultured Candidatus Saccharibacteria bacterium | reverse complement strand
ATATCTGTCAGCTCTATCAGGATGATGACCGCAGCCATGAGTGTCAACATTCGCTTACCGTCAATTTTGACAGTGAGTTTATGACCAACATATTCGGGGTGCACGGGCAAGATGCGGGTGATCGCTTTCCAAAGTTTTTTATCGGTAAACTCGACTTCTTCTTCTATGTCATCACCGCCTCTCGCCTCTTTGAACGCTTTCCATGCTGCTCGCATCAGGATAAGGCCAAAGAAAACGCTAACCCACTCAAACCGCTTCAAAAGTTCGAGCCCGGCAAGGATGAAGATTAGACGGAATATGATTGCTCCGGCGATACCATAGTTGAGCATTCGTCGCTCTAGCTTTCGACTCACCTTAAAGCTGGTAAAAATGAGACCCATTACAAACAAGTTATCGAGACTGAGTGCCTTCTCTATCGCCCAGGCTGCAAGATATTCACCTGCAGCTTGATGGCTAATAAAGAAGAAGACTGGAATAGCAAACAACAGTGCTGCAGCGATGTAGATAATTGACCAGTTCACCGCTTCCTTGAATTGTATTTCATGGTCACGTTTAGTGTGATGAGCTTCGATCAGGCTATAGACGATTAATGCGAGGGCGACCAAGGCGTACATGAACCAAGGAACATGGTAAGCATGGACGGTTGTGTTTTGAAGAGCTGCAAACATAGACATCTCATTCTAGCGTAGAATAGCGAAAATATATAACCGAGAATATCAAATTGCAAATTAATCGCAAAAACAATACAATAATCTCTATGGATAGTAAAAGCAAAGAACTCCTGCAAAAGGTTCTCAAAGATAATGGATACAGTACTACTGCGCCCAGACTTCTTGTGTGCGAGTCGTTGTGTAACGAAGAACCACTGTCAACGAATGAACTGGCTCAAAAACTTCACGGGCAGATAGACCGAGCCAGTATGTATCGAACCATCTCGTTGTTTGAAAAGCTTGGACTCATAAACAGAGTTTATATTGGCTGGAAGTACAAAATTGAGCTGAGCGATGTGTTTTCGCACCATCACCATCATATTAGTTGCCTTAATTGCGGTAAGATTAAAGCTATTCACGAAGAAGACGAGATTGAAAAACTAATTCATTCCTTAGCCGAAACCTACGGTATTACTGCCGATCGTCATCAGCTCGAAATTCAAGGTCTCTGCCAAGATTGCCGCAACTCCCAGCTCGCCCCCACTTTGTGAGAGGTCCGTCCTCTCACTCATATAACATATAGTAGAAAAATACACATTATTATTGCATTCAAGTGAGAGGACGGACCTCTCACA
>CAYJDY010000007.1:10534-21911 GCA_964369045.1 uncultured Candidatus Saccharibacteria bacterium | reverse complement strand
TTAACGGAATTTACTTCAATGTTTTGAATCTTTGCGAGCGGTATGATCAACAGGATTGATAAGGTAGTAAAAGCTGTCAGTGCCAGTATGCCACTAGAGTATTTTGCCCAGTAGATCTTAGCTCGACTGATGGGCTGGCTGAGCAGGAACGCCATAGTTCCCTTTTCTATCTCTCCGGCAAAAGCCACACCAGCAAGTGATAATGCTAGGAATATGGCCATAAGAGGCCAGACGAAACTAAAATGTTCGGCAGAAATGTAACCTTCGAAAGTACTGAACTGAAGCTGATCAATGTTAAAAGCTTGTAGTACGGCTTTTGGATACGCATCAAAAAGATCGTTTAGTTTTGCGGTTTCTTTTTGAAAAGATGGGAATATCGAGATGTATAACAGAATGAATAAGCTTGCCGCCAACGAAAAGCCAAACAAAGCCCAACGACGTTGATAAAGCTCCTTTTTAATAATGGTCCAAGTTTGGTTGCCAGAGATCATTGGTAGAACCTCATAAACATTTCCTCCAGGCTGACATGATTAATTTCTATATCACTGACCTGGTGTTTGGAGACCTTGGATAAAAATGGATTAAGATCGCCCTGGATGTGTGCGACGAGGTGGGTATCGGTTGAATGCCTAATCTCTATGTTCTTGGCGCTGAACTCTGAAATATTAAATGGTTTTGCAAATTGAACAGTCACCTCGTGAGTACTTCGTTTGCGTAAACTATCAATTGTCTCACTCGCCACCATTTTACCTCCGCGAATAATGCCGATGCGGTCACAGACTTTCTGCACCTCAGACAAGTTGTGTGAGGACATGAAGATTGATCCCCCACTCTTCTTGAAATCGTGAAGGATATCATACAGCTCCTGCTGGAGAAGCGGGTCAAGCCCCCGAGTAGGTTCATCTAGAACGAGCAGTTTTGGTCGGTGCATGAGTGCTAGAATCAGCGCTAGTTTCTGCTTGTTTCCCGACGATAAATGACGGTATTGTGCATTAAGCTTTAAACCAAACTGTTTGGCGAGTTTGTGCGCATCCGAAGATCCTCCTTTAAGATTCTCTGCACACTCGATATGTTGTATTGCGGTCCAGTTGGCGTAGAGTGCATTATCAGCAGACAAAAAGCCAGTGTTGCCAAGAGCATATTCCATGCCTGACTTATTATTTTTGCCGAAGAGTGATATCTCGCCCTGCGTGGGGCGTATAAAATCCATTATCATTCGGATCGTCGTAGTCTTACCAGCTCCATTCGGGCCCAAAAATCCATATACCTCACCCGGCAACAGCCTCAGGCTTATAGCATTAACAGCTTTCGTAGTTCCAAATGTCTTTGTGACATTGGTAAGTTCAATGACAGAATCATCTTTCATATATATGAGTATAACCTTTTACTTTGTTTTCTGCTGAAACCGTCATTTTGCAGAGTTTGACAAGAGACTGTTTTGTTGCCTAGTCAGAGTATTACTAACTGATGTTTTCAAATAAGCAAAAGCATGTTGCAAATTACACAACGCACTTTCGTATCTGTCAAAGGTCTTGCAATTTGACTTAAGAATTTAGGTATGTAGTATTAGAACTTGTGCCTTATTCGCGTGGAGTGAAAAAGTCGCAAATTCGGACGTATTTTTTCGTAAATACGCGCCGTAATTTAGTATGAACAAAATTCTTTAGGAGGAAATTTACATGCGTATAAACCCATTAAAAATGGGCTTATTTTTGGTCGCCGTAACCTGTATTTCAGGAACAGCAAAAGCAAATGCTCAGGCACCAACCATAATCTTAGCAAGCGATACTTCAAGTAGTATTGCTAAACAGGTCACAGATAGTATCAAAGAAATCGAACAATCAAAGAGTGATGCAACATCAGCTACTGATGACCAGCAAATTACTGTCATCACTCACAGTGTTGAGCCGGGTGAATCACTGACGACGATTGCTGGTAAATATCAAACAACATGGACACGTCTGTATGACAAAAATACACAGATCCAAAACCCTAATGTTATTGCCGTACAAGACAAAGTTACAATCCCCGGGGCAAACGAGCAACTTACACCTCGTGCAATCCCAGTTGATAGTCCACCCGTGACTCAGCCAACGCAGGCAACTCAGCCACGGTCGGCGGGTAGTAAGCCAGTTGCGCAAGCCTCTCGTGGTAGTAGCTCAGGTAACTCATATAGTTACGGATACTGTACTTGGTATGTGAAGAACCGTCGTCCAGATATGCCAAATAACTTAGGCAACGCCGATACATGGGTTGCCCGTGCTGCCGCACAAGGATTGGCTACAGGTTCTGTACCACGTGCCGGTGCAGTTGGTCAGCGAGGTATGCACGTAGTGTATGTCGAAAGTGTAAATAGCGACGGTACCATAACTGTTAGTGAAATGAACTTCCAGGGCTATAACGTTGTTAGCTCACGGATCGTACCAGCAAATTACTTCCAGTATATTTACTAGACATAGCGTTATTAATAGCCCCATATATGGGGCTATTAATATTCATGCTAGAATAGAGTAATGAAAAAATGGTCAGTCGTAATCATCCTGGCGCTCGCTAGTTTTGTGATGGTGCTGGATAGCACTGTTATGAATGTCTCGATCTCAACTGTAGTCAAGGATCTCGACACATCAGTAACGGCCATGCAAGCTGCCATTACGTTTTATACGTTGACCATGGCAGCTTTCATGCTCCTTGGTGGCAAGCTTGGTGACATATGGGGACGCAAGCGAGCACTGCTTATAGGCTCTGTTATCTATGCGTGCGGATCGCTCATAACAGCACTCAGCCAAAATTTTACCCAGCTATTTATAGGTTGGTCGGTCATCGAAGGACTGGGTGCTGTGTTGGTAATTCCAGCTATTGCAGCACTGGTGGCCACAAATTACAAAGGTACTGATAGAGTTAAAGCCTACGCCATTATTGGTGGTGTATCAGGAGCCGCCGCAGCAGCAGGACCGCTGATTGGTGGATATTTTACGACATACCTTTCTTGGCGATATGTGTTTGCTGGTGAGGTCTTTATCATGGCTTTCGTTCTTATCTTCTCGAAATACATCAAAGATTCAACTGTCAAAATTAAGGCACCGAAAATTGATATTCCAAGCTTTCTGCTGTCGGCAAGCGGGCTTGTATTAGTGGTCTTTGGAATGCTCCAGAGTAAGACATGGGGCTGGGTTGAGCCACGCGCTATTCCATCTATAAACGGGCAACAAATTGCTCCACTGGGTATATCGATTGTGTCGTACATCATAGTTCTTGGAATAATCGTCCTGCATAGTTTTTATGTACGTCAGCAAAAATTGGAACAAGAAAATAAGAATCCACTCCTCAAAGTGTCTATGTTCAAGATTGCCCAACTCAGAAGTGGTGTTAGTGTACTGTTGGCACAGTATTTAGTTGTTGGAGCCGTATTCTTCATTATCCCAGTATATTTGCAAATGACCCTTGGCCTTGATGCGCTGGAAACTGGCGTCAAGATTATTCCGCTATCTATTTCTCTCATCCTCTGCTCTGTTCTGGGCGCTCGCCTGGTTAGCAAATGGTCACCAAAGAAAATAATTCGAGTCGGTCAGTATGCGTTAGTACTAGGCATACTTTCCTTGCTCCTTTCTATCGATATTGAACTCCGTAATGGCTTCTTTGCAGTTGGAATGTTCATCGTTGGTGGAGGCCTAGGATTACTTGCTTCGCAAATTGGAAATGTTAACATGTCAGCCGTATCAGAGAAAGACACCAGTGAAGTCGGTGGCCTACAGGGAGTATTTCAGAACATGGGTTCAGCGTTTGGTACGGCGCTCATCGGATCGGTACTCGTTGGTGCACTCACGACCGCTTTTGTTGCAAATATCAATGCTAGCACCCTTCCGCCCGATATAAAGAATTTTGTACAGACGAATAGCCAGGCTGGTGTGGCCATCGTACCCGTAAGCCAGGTGGACACGTATGCATTATCAAAAGGGCTCACTCAGCAGGAGGCTACGGAAGCTTCCGAGGAATATGCTGATTCACAGATTACGGCTCTCAAGCAAGCCCTGTTTGCTCTACTCGTTGTCTCTTCGCTCACTATAGTCTTTTCCAGAAATATTCCTGACAAAATCATGAAACAATAGCGGACACTCTAGTTTTTTGGACCATCTATGGCAATAATCTGTGATGGATCTCACAGACAATCACAAGACATGTATTTATTATGTTGGCAGTAAGGTTGCTTTTGTAAGCGTTGCAGGAGGAGACGCCAAAACAAAAGGATAGTCTTTTGCAAATCAATATTTGGAGGTGGAGATGTCAAAAACGTATTCAACTATATCGCACAAAAACAAAAGCCAATCAAAAGTAAGCTACCGAGATTATCAGTCATATTCTACGGAACCGCGTGATTCGGACAGCATATACTATTCTCCGGAACTCGAAGCCGAGCTACTTGAGAACAGCGGAATGATGAAGCAAGAGATTCGACGCCGTGCAAATAGGATGAGGAAGTACGGGCAACACCAATACTAGGCGTAAGTGTGATCTCGTTTCGAATCTGATACACTACTAATGGTTAAATAAGTAGTGTAAAATGCTAAAAAATAAACATGTATAAGAAAATTGTTGCGTTCTTAGGTTCAGCCTTCTTCTTTTGGGGCGTGTGGGTGGTTTCGATTTTCCAATCAATGTGGTTGGCAATCACGGCTCGCTATCCAATGGCTTTCGATGAAGCCTACCACTACGATGTTATTCGTTTGCACGCCAAACAATGGAGTCCAATATTCTTGGAGCAACCTGCTGGAAAAGCACCGTATGGTGCGTTGGTTCGTGATCCCTCGTATATCTATCACTACCTGATGAGTCTGCCCTACCGTTTGTTCTCTTCGCTTGGTTTGGGCGAGCATATGACCATTGTGTCACTCCGATTTATTAGCCTGACAATGTTTGCCTACGGACTGTTCCTCTTCCGAAAATTATTACAGAAAACACACGCCTCTGACGCTGCTATAAATACTGCGATCTTGTTCTTTATAATGATCCCAACCGTACCTCTCCTTGCTGGAGAGCTCAACTACGATAGCCTGCAGTTTCCACTTATTGCCGCTGCAATGCTGTTAACAATCAGCTTTACGGAATCGTTGAAGTGTAAAAAGTTCGACACTACCAGGCTGGCTCTCATAATCATTATTGCTATAGCCGGCACACTGAATAAGTTCACCTATCTCCCTGTCCTGTTGGCGCTTGCGCTTTACATTGGGTTTATAACTGCAAAGTTTTATGTCGGCAACAAAAAACAAACAGTACGTGTCGTACGCAAAGATTGGCAAGGCCTTAGTGCATTGCGGCGACGCGCTTTATCGATCGGTCTAGCGGCAGCGTTCGGATTATTTATCTGGAGCTATGGTGTGAACATTGCATTATATCGGAATCCAGTCCCACCTTGCCACAATGTCCTGGGTGTAGAGCGCTGTAATGCAAGCTCTACGTGGGATCGTAACTACAAATCCGCAGCCGCGAATAAAGGTGTCAGTCCTAACCCAATCCCATTTGTTTATAACTGGCTTAACGGCATGCACTATCGTTTGTTCTTTACTATCAACGGCGAGAGTGGCCCGGGTCGCTACGATAACCATACGGCACCTGTAATTACAATAACAGCCGGCGTACTTGCCGGGTTCGGTGCCCTGCTACTACTCTGGTATGGTCGAAGAATTCTGCATGGTGACCAGGCATTCGTTTTTATGCTGTTCGTTGCGCTCATCTACTTTGCTACGGTCATGGGTCGCAACTACAGTGACTTCTTGCATCTGGGCCAAATGCTGGCAATTAATGGTCGCTACCTACAACCACTACTTCTACCAGTTATATTAGTGCTCATCGCTAGCTATCAATGGGCTTTCGCAAAAATGCCGGCAGTTAAACTAGGTATTCTTGCCGGGTCGTTCCTGTTATTTTTATCAGGTGGCGGTATCACGGGCTTCATTCATTACAGCGATACGAATTGGTACTTCGAAAATCAACCGTTCATTTTGCAGCTCAACAACTTTGCCAAAAAACTCATCGCTCCATTCTTCTTGTGGAGAGGTGGTAGCTAGACCACAGTACATTAGCCAATGATTCGAGCAATATAGTACGCAAGGGTCTGGTAGGCCATAAAGCTACTCACGAATACCAAAAAGCATACCAGTATTGTTGTGGCGATATTCTCCGTCAGGTATTCTCTGCCACTACCAGCGAGCTGGGTAACCTTATGAGTTACGATTGTGCCCTTATGGAGGAGTGGTTTTGGATTAAGCCTCTGTAGCGCAAGTGTTAGAGCTTTCGTAACTCTAAGCAGTAGATGACTCACTACCTTGCGGAGGGCGGTAATGCAACTGTTCAGTACTCGTAGCACAGACATACAGAGAGCTCCAAGAAGGCGAAAGAATGTGTGAGCCACTCGGTAAGACATCGTCAGTGCTTTTGTTACGTTGTGTGCAGTTAGGTGCCACGTCGTTGACATTACATGTCTTGTTGTTCTGCCAATGTGGCGCAAGGTGGCAGCCGTGACGGCGCGAATGCCCGTGTTCATGTTCGTTTGCCAGTTTGGCTCAACTCCCCCCTGTGCATCCCTGTAAGACGCAAGCTCTATTTGCTGTAGGGTTAGACGGGCGTGCTTAATAGGGTTTAAATTTCTAGAAAAACTAGAATACTGATACACATGTCGACTAACTTTTTTGCGAATACGCAACATTACAGGGGCCCTATACTTATTAAATAAATTATGTCACAAAGAGGAGTTAACTACAACAACGGTATATAATATGCTTATTCTTTACATATCAAAACCTACTTGCATATTAGTCCTAGTACGTATATGCTGGCGATTATGCCATTAATCCTTCCGGGAGAAATTCAACTCTCTCCTGCCCAGATCCTCGAACCAGACAAAGCCTTATTGCTTGGTCAATATCTACTATCAAGTATGGATCAAGACGTCGATACTACCGGCTACAGAGTACGTGTGAGCGTCGATAATAATGGCGAGACTCCAGCGCGCATTATCGGCGTGACTGGTGAGCCGGCAAAACTGCTCGATGACGTACTGTGCGCTTACGAGAAATTACTTCAACCGAACGAGCAAGCTTTTGACAGATATGCGCATTGGCTTATTTCCGGGGCAAATGGTTCGAATATACCCTGGCATACCGACACACCAGGAGACGTCAGGTTTATGTTGAACTTAAGTGATGTGGCGACATTTACCAAAATCGCTACGAAATGGGACCCAGAAGAGTATGCTCCAGGAGACCCCGACGGCCTAGAGCCTGACGAACATGAACGGCTCGTTTTAGAACCCGCGAGGATGTACGCCAGTAATACACTGGCCACAAACCTAGACGTGCTTCGTCCGCACGAGACACCAGCAGAGCTTTCCAGGCTAGTTCTCAGGACAAGCCTTTATGCAACCACGGATTGGCCACAGCATGCCGAAGGTGACGGTCTGGCAATTGAGCTTGGGGTGGGAAGTGCTCCCGAAGTAGCGTAAAATATGCTCATGAATAGTGAGATAAAAGAATACAATCAGAAACAAGCGGAAGATCGCAAGGAAATATGTGATCTACTCGCCAAAGAAATTCTGGCCTCCTTGCCCGGAGCAGAAAATAAACTATGGCATGGTGCACCTGTTTGGTTCCTAGAAGCCAACCCAATTGTAGGATATGATGTTCAAAAGACTGGTGTGCGTTTGCTGTTTTGGAGTGGCCAATCATTTGATGAAGACGGTCTAGCCCCCGAAGGATCATTTAAGGCTGCAGAAGCACGGTATACTGGCGTAGATCAGATCAAAGCCGAAGATCTCAAGCGCTGGCTTAAAAAAGCCGAAGAAATACAATGGGACTACAAGAACATCGTGAAGCGCCGTGGTGAACTCATCCGTCTAAAATAGATTCAAGCGTGGGGCTCAAAGCTAGCGTTCATCCACATTGGCTCCCAAGTATTGCCATCAGGGTCTGAAACTTCATAACCAAACATCATGTCTTCTGGTACGCCCATGTCGACTTGGTAGTAATCTCCACCATTTTGTTTAGCTGTGTCGGCAAACTTCTGCACATCTTCTTTTGAATCCATCGACAGTGCAAGCAATACACTATTCGTTGTCTTTGTGTCGGCAATGCTTTTTTGTCCAAGAAACTTTTTATAAAAATCATATTTGAGTATCATGACCACAATGTCTTCAGACCACATCATGCTGCTGGCATTTTCGTCCGAAAAAGTCGGGTTCTTAGTAAAACCTAGGGCCTCATAAAATGCAGTCGACCGCTCAAGGTCACTTACTGGCAGATTAACGTAAATTTGTTTGCTCATAGTTCTCTCCTCTTATGTATCAATTATGCCACAAGTTAAAGAGTATTACCCGCAAGAATGTACGTCGCATCTCAACATTCGATCTATTTGCCGTTCGCGTAGATCCAAGCCAGAATGTAGGAACGTGAGTTTGCATCATCAATGTCCGTCGGCAGCAGTTGCCCGGCTTTTCGTTCAGCAGTTACAGGGTCAACCAAGGATTCATACATGAGTAAGTAGTCACCAAACTGGCCATGAAAATCCTCAGCGCTTGGCTGTACTGAAGATAGGAATTCTTTTATCTGTGCGCTGGATTGTCTGAGATAGATATGTCCTGGACTCATTGGGATCAGCAATATCCCAAGCTTTGCTTGAGGACGTGGACTGAAGAATGTTGAGTAGTCTAGCTTGCCTCCCCATATTAGTGATACAAACGGCTGATTATATCCAGAAGCTGGGGATCCGTTCTTCAAGAACCAATAGTTTAGTGCCGATTGACTCTCGTTGGCATACAGCCAGCTACTCTCCGCGACCAGCTCCTGATTATCGGTTGTCTTTGCCCAGAGGTATGTACCATACCAAGCATTTACAGCTTCCGAGACAGATTCTTGGTTGTTGCCGTCAGCAAAATCTCCGTACCCAGATGCCCAGCTATGTGCAACGTATGGATCGAACATGCGTAATTTTGGAAACAGACCGGACTGTCTGCTACTGGCGATATCAGCTACGATAACGTCCACCATATCGCGATTCTTTGTTAGAAAATCAGGACTATAACGAGCCAGTACACTGGCTGCATATATAAAATACCCATAGTGGAAATGATGATCATTGAACTGATCAGATCCGAATGCTGGCTCCACCCCAACAACCCCTTTTATAGTGGTGTCGTAATAAAAATAGCGTGCTGTATCAGTAGGATTCTTCGATACTTTTAACCACTCGCTGAGTCGATTTGACGTCATTTGCACTAATGTATCGCGTTCGCTGGTGAGCTGAAGCTGGTCGGCTAATTCGATCAGATTGGCAGCTCTAAATAGTTCTTTCCCTGCAAAGTAGGAGTCGGTTTTGTTGAGCGTAGTTGATGCAATATCTGTTTTAACTTGGGCTGCAAGCTCAACCTTTTTTGCCGATGATAACTTCGATATATCTATCTTTTCTGGAATCTCCGGTGTGGCAGTCGTGTAGGAAAAATCATTTCCCGACTGCAAACTCATCGTTCCGTACAAACTTTGGTAGCTACCTTTGATGGGCGACGATCCGTCAATTTCTTGGTGTGGTAGTGTCGCAAATATAGTCGGTGTATTATCGACTGTCTTCAGGCTCAGCGTTGTTTTTATCCCTGCAGGAGTCTGGAGGAACGAGGATGTAGCAGTAGTAATCGGATTTAATGCAGCCGAACGAAGTTGACTGTTGTTTGCTCCAGCGGGTACGGCATAAACAGATAGAACTTTTCCGGCGGTAAGATTGGTGGTAAGTAAATCATTATTCTTCTGTAGTTTTTCGCTAGATACAACCCCATAGGTTTGATCACCGCGCTTGATATTATAAAAACTTTCATCAGTCTGCTGTGCGACATCAGCATTTGCGATAGATACTTTTGTTTGCTTGAGCGTCTCAACGAATATATATGGTGAGCCGTGGGCTATGGTTACAGATGCAACCTTTTCCTTCGCCCCATTGTAGTAGCCAACCTTCACCGATAAATCGTCGTAACTATCTACTTGGTAGCTTGTTGCTCCTAGGTTAACGCTGATGTCGGGGCGATGTATTTGAAATATAGCGTCAGTGGTTCCTGAAATATTAGGGTAGCTTGTCTCGAATCCTGATGCCGTTGGCTTGAAAGTTAGCGGGTAGGCGTAGATGGGCTGGGGTTCTTTAGAAAATACGAGTGAACTGAACCATTTGTTTGTTGGAGGCACGAGGTCTTTTGCGAGTCGCATTGCTGGATGAGTGCCGGGTTTTTGGGGCAAGCCAGCAACAGTTCTTGCAACGACTGAAGTATCTTTAGGGACTATTTTCTCTGATTGTCGATGCCAAAGTATTAGGCAAAGTCCACCGATGACCAGTAGTAAAGCTAGTAGTACTAGGATGATCTGTTTCTTGGTTATTTTTTTCAGGAGGGACCTACCATATTCCTGTTACACGGTTTTTAAGTTTACTCCACATGGTCTGGTCTTTCAGGTAGAGTACACTCTCAACTGGTGTACCCGATGTTAGTTCGAGCTGGTTTGTCTTAAATCGTTCTAGTTTGGCATCGACCTCTGTTTCAACGTACTGATTTTGGTCGATAACACGGATGGCGCTAACTGTACCATTTAGGTACGAGCCGTTAGGCAGGCGTACTTCGAGCCGAGTATTTTTGCTTAGCTGAGCAAAATCACGTCGTGGTAGCTCGAAAGTTGCGGTAACCTTGACCGACCCTTCATCAATAATTGTAGCGATCTCTTTATTAGCTGGAATAAATGAACCCTGCGAATAAAAAATTTCCTGAACTTTTCCGGCTTTTGGCGCTTTTAATATGATTTCGCCGTCAGGTGTAAGCGGGTAGATGAGCTGATTTGCATCAAGTCCGTTTTCTTTCATTTGCTCCAGCAAGGTACTACTTTTTACTTGGAACAGTGTTTGTCCGGCCGCTATCATATCACCCTCTTGTACGAACTGTTTTGATATCAGACCAGTATAGTCCGTACCAACCGAGTATGACTCTGCGCTTATTTCTGCTTTGGTGCTTTTTATTGCTGCACGAGATGCCTCTAGGTATAGCATCAGTGCACCGGCTACTACAAAAACAATAACTACGCCCAAGAATAATGATAGGCGTGATTTTCTATTCATGGATGACCGCCTTTGTTAAATTGATATGACTTTTTATTGGAGCCGTCTTACGTTCACGCTTCAAGGCGCGGTGTTCGCGCCAGGCGATGATAATAAAACTTCCAAATATAAACGTATTGATAAGACACCAGATGAGCGATAGTGAGGACGTTTCGTAGTAATACGCTTTCCAGATACCTACCGCCGAGGTGAAACCAAGGAACAAGAATACCATAACTTGTGGGACGATGTAGTTAAATGGGCTGTC
>CAYJDY010000007.1:7583-10434 GCA_964369045.1 uncultured Candidatus Saccharibacteria bacterium | reverse complement strand
AACCAAGGAACAAGAATACCATAACTTGTGGGACGATGTAGTTAAATGGGCTGTCGATTGCATTCCGGCTACCTGTAGCGCTCCATGCTTCTTCGCGATTGAATATAGCATTGAAGAGCGCCTTTACGTATATTGGGAATGATACCAGCCCTAGTAGCAGAGATTCTACCTTGAAACCCTCCATGGTATAAAACGCTAGGATTATCTGCATGCCGTAGAATGCTAGGTAGTAGCTTGCCCATGCACCAAATGTGATATCGAGGTTTACAGGTGACCAGTTAAAGAAAACGTGTAGTGACGGTAGTAATAGAAGCAGCATGATCGCTACGCCGTATAAGTAATATGCTGAAGTACTTAGGTACTGCAACTTCTGGTCAATTGTCAGATGCTTAGTTATTGGATTATGTTTGAATAATATCTGAAACCCACCAGTAGCCCAACGAAGCTGTTGTTTACAATAAGTCTTTATAGTGTCCGGCGTGTTACCAATAGCCAGCACATCCGGGATGTAAACTGAACGAAAGCCATGCTCATGCAGTAAGATCGAAGTCCAGATATCTTCTGATTTAGATTTTTGATAAACACCCCCTATGGAGTCTATGGCGCTGCGTCTGAATATGACGTTTGTCCCCACACAAAAAGCAGCGTTAAAGCGGTTCTTCCCAGGCTGAATGAGTAAATAGAAAAGTCGTTGCATATAGCCTGCACCGCGCGAAATTATATTGTTGAGTTCTCGATATACTTGTGGCGTCTGCACAAAAGCTACGTTTTTATCTTCAAAAAACGGCAACGTTTCGTACAAGAAATTGTGCTTGGCTACAAAGTCTGCATCAAAAATAACAAAGTAGTGGCCACTGGTAATCTGCAAGGCATGATTGATATTCCCCGCTTTCGCCCCCACATTTCTTCCCCTGCGGCGGATGTACTCAACACCGATTTCTTTTGCCATTTGTTCTACCTCATTAGATTTTCCGTCGTCAAGTATGTAGGTTTTGTGTAGTCCAAATACATCCCGCGCCGCAATGGCCGTTTCCCGGATAGTTTCTATTGGCTCACCGTAAACTGTGATGAAGATATCGACATCTGCAATGCGGTTATTGATATACATTGGTACGCGTTTTACTTTACTACGCTGTGCAGCATCGAGTGACTTAAATCGGGCTTTGCTTCCATGGCGTGCAAACAAGTGCTGTTGCGCATCATGGTATTCGAAGTTACGCGGGTTAAAGTTCCCTGCCAGGATTGTCCACATTGATATAAGTGCTTGGAAAACGATGAATGTCTCGGCCATCATGACGAGTAGGTACGGAACAAAATCACCGCGGTGCGATGGCTCAAATAAAAATACTAAGTACGAGACTGATCCAAGAGCTGCAAGTAACACCAGCAGAATAAGCGTTGGGGAGTTGGTACGTGCGTATCCGTCAATAACTTGACGTTCCTTCTTTGATAACACCTCTGATTGCATCTTTACATGATACCAGACAATCAATATAACTTTGTGAGCTAGTTCATATTATTGCCGTTATAGCACCAATAAGTTATATAATCTCAATGATTAGGTGACCTGGAGTATATTAAAGCGCTATTTTTGTAAGAATTAGGGCACGACTTTCTGTTTGGGCGATACGCTTGATTACATAAAGGTATTTAATATCAAACGTTTTGTTAATTAGAGAGTTTGGATCTAATGTAATCTCGCCTTTCAGTTTCCATGTAACGTGGGGCAAGTAGTTTGATTCTTCAAAATGCGTATCACGTGTCTGGATGTGTGGTTCTAGAACTCGCAGAGTGTTTTCGTGTAGTTCATGCCAGGGTTCCTGATCGAGCACTCCAATATACTGGTTTTCTGCCCCGCCGTATTCACAGGACTCTCCTAGTCTAAGTTGGCGCGCGCCACTCGCAGTCCATTTACTCTCAATGATGTTTATGAGCTTATCTTCGTTGATATCGCGAAGCCTAAACTTCTTTTTCACCGTAATGTGCGGATATTTGGGCGGCTCAACAGTAGATCCGACGGTCATATCATCGAGAAAACAGACGAGCATATATTTGAATTCCATGGGAATACTATACCAGTGGGCGAAGCTGTGGTGGCTAATTTATCATACTAATATGATTATCAATAAGTTTGATATCATCAAAATCTTTTGGCCGGCCCGAGGAAAGCTTCCATTTACGTACTTCCAGTAATGACGCGAACGGTATGCCATCAATCACGTCAGCAGTTAGCAGGAGCTGTTCCAAAGTTGGTTTGTAAGAACTAAAGTCCCATGCGTAGTGAGCCTCGAAGTCTCCCATGGTCAGTGGTCTATCATTCTCGTTTTTTACTAGCTCTGTCCATCCACTTTGTTTAAGCTCATTGAACAGCTCTTTGGTTACCAGCATATCGATATCGCCAGCTTCGCGTAAGCCGGCGGCTGCCATTGGACAGCTCCCGAAAACGATATACGATCCCTCTGGAAAATGTAGTGTTTTAACTTTGGTGATTATTTCGTGCAGCGTCATTTATTTTGTATTGCGGTGAATGCATCCTGCCCAGCAACATGGCCGACGCTTTCCTTCTTCGAGTTCTTCAATTGTCCTGCGAACTCTCCGAGCTCTGGTTTCTATCATCTTGGCAGTTACGACCCAACAGATAAATTCATTACGAGCGAGTGGCGTGATATCTTCCCAGGCACGGAGAGCCTTGGGCTTAGAGAGTAGTGCTTTTTTTAGGTCCGTAGGCATCTTGTGTACGACGCCACCTGCAATTGTTTTTGTGAACATATCTATATTATACATCCACAAGCGTGCGCAATGTATATCTTAGGAACGTTTGTTTATAATCTCACGAACCTTCTGTTCGATT